>NZ_JBIUVK010000004.1:0-194430 GCF_044742865.1 Pseudomonas sp. NPDC087814
TGCTATCCTGGTAGATCAGGAATGGCGCGGAACGATCCAGGGACGCTTCCTTGATAGCGGTCCACAGCTGCAGCAGGTAGTCGAGGTCCCACTGCATTTCTTCGCTGCTGCGGCCCAGGCCGGCAGTGCGCACGATCAGGCCCATGTCGGCCGGAGCGATCAAGCCGTTCAGCGCTTCACGCAGTTCGTTGCGCTCTTCGCCTTCGATGCGACGGGAGATACCGCCGGCACGCGGGTTGTTCGGCATCAGGACCAGATAGCGGCCAGCCAGGCTGATGAAGGTGGTCAGGGCGGCGCCCTTGTTGCCACGTTCTTCTTTTTCTACCTGAACAATGACTTCCTGACCTTCGCTCAGGACGTCCTTGATGTTCACGCGGCCTTCAGGGGATTTCTTGAAGTATTCGCGGGAGATTTCTTTGAGGGGCAGGAAGCCATGGCGCTCGGAGCCGAAATCGACAAAGGCAGCCTCAAGGCTTGGTTCGATGCGAGTAATCCGGCCTTTATAGATGTTGGCCTTCTTTTGCTCGCGTGCACCGGACTCGATGTCCAGGTCGTAGAGGCGTTGGCCGTCTACCAGTGCAACACGCAACTCTTCGGGTTGAGTTGCGTTAATCAGCATTCTTTTCATGTTGTACCGTCGGTTTCCGGGCTGCCGGAAACGGCGTTCGGCACACACGACTTCTCACGGTCGGTGTCAGGTGCGTCAAGAGTGGTTGGCCACTCCAGTGTCCAGCAATACCCGCCAAAATGGGCGGTATCGCGACGTACGCTTCCTGCTTGCTGTGGTGACTTAAGCACTCAGTCAGGAGGAGGAATCAACCGGCGACTGTGGACGAGATGAAGCGTCTAAATATAAGCCTAGTGCTACACAGTCCGACGGTTGTGCATCTCCACCCTACACGTATCCCTGATAATTCGGGTGCTGCCGCGCGCAGAATCCGCAGCGGGTTGGCATTTACCGTGTTCTCCAATGGGGAGTCCACGCTCATGGCTAAACAAGACCGGGTGTGGGCGATTGTGCTCTCACTCAGCTCGTAACAGGCGTTGTTTCCGAAGCATTCGCCGTGGTCTGGCTCCAGACTGACTGCACTTTGTGAACTGGCCGTAAATATCGGCGCAAAAGGCGAGTAATCACTCTGCTTTTTGCACTCGCTTCAGGCCTCATGTCACCTGCGCTTGTTACAATCTCGAGCCTTCCAGGGTGGCGAAAGCCCCGTAGGACGGCCTCGCGTCCTGATGAATTGCGATGGTCAGGGCCGGCAGTTTGCCGCTAGTCCTCTGTCCAGGCCGCTTTTGGCGGCGTTCGCGACTATAGCAGCAATCATTAAGTGCTTCTATTAAATAAAAAATTGTTATCATCGCCGCCATGACGACTACCGCCCCCCAGACCCCCAGCGTCCAGCTGCTCGAGGTCTCGCCGGAATATGCCGGCCAACGCATCGACAACTTTCTTCTTGCCAGGCTCAAAGGCGTGCCCAAGACCTTGATTTACCGCATTTTGCGTAAAGGCGAAGTGCGCGTGAACAAAGGCCGGATCAAGCCCGAGTACAAGCTGCAGGCGGGCGATATCGTCCGCGTGCCGCCGGTGCGGGTGCCTGAGCGGGACGAACCGGTTCCACTGGCCCAGGGCTTGTTGCAGCGCCTTGAAGCGTCGATTGTCTTCGAAGACAAGGCACTGATCGTGATCAACAAGCCGTGTGGCATCGCGGTTCACGGTGGCAGTGGCCTCAACTACGGGGTGATCGAAGCCTTTCGTCAGTTGCGCCCGGATGCCAAGGAGCTGGAGCTGGTCCACCGTCTGGACCGTGACACCTCCGGCCTGTTGATGATCGCCAAGAAACGCAGCATGTTGCGCCACCTGCATGCCGCCCTGCGCGGTGATGGCGTGGACAAGCGCTACATGGCGCTGGTGCGTGGCAACTGGGCCACCTCGATCAAGAGCGTGCGCGCGCCGTTGCAGAAGAGCAACCTGCGTTCCGGCGAGCGCATGGTCGAGGTGGACGAGGAGGGCAAGGAGGCGCTGACCCTGTTCAAGGTGCTGCGCCGCTTTGGTGACTTTGCCACCATGGTCGAGGCCAAGCCGGTCACTGGCCGTACCCACCAGATTCGTGTGCACACCCTGCATGCGGGGCACTGCATTGCCGGCGATACCAAATACGGCGATGAAGATTTCTCCAAGGAAATCCGCGACCTGGGTGGCAAACGCCTGTTCCTGCACGCCTACATGCTGACCGTGCCGCTGCCTGATGGTGGCGAATTGAAGCTGCAAGCGCCTGTCGATGAAATGTGGGCCAAGACCGTGGAGCGCCTGAGTGTCGCACCCTGACTACAAGCTGTTGATCTTTGACTGGGATGGCACGCTGTGTAATTCCATTGGTCGGATTGTCGAGTCGATGCACGCGGCGTCGACCCGTTCCGGTTATGCATTGTGCGACGACCTGGCGGTCAAGGGCATTATTGGCCTGGGCCTGCCGGAAGCGATCCGCACCCTGTACCCGGAGATTGGTGATGACGAGCTGATAGCGTTTCGTCAGCACTACGCCGATCACTACATGGCGCTCGACGCCCAGCCTTCGCCGCTGTTTGAAGGCGTGGCGCAGGCCATGGAAGCATTTCGCGCCGACGGTTATCACCTTGCGGTCGCGACCGGCAAGGCCCGTCGCGGCCTGGACCGGGTGCTCAAGGCTCATGGCTGGGAAGATTATTTCGACGCCACCCGTGCGGCGGATGAAACCGCCAGCAAGCCCCACCCTCTGATGCTCGAGCAGATCCTCGCTCAATGTGGCGTGTCGCCTCGGCAGGCGTTGATGGTGGGTGATGCGTCGTTCGACCTGATGATGGCGCGTAATGCTGGCATGGACTCCGTGGCGGTCAGCTACGGCGCCCAATCTGCCCAGGCGTTGCAGGCCTACGAGCCGCGCCTGACAATTGACCGTTTTTCTGAATTGCAGGCCTGGCTCAGCCGGGCCCATTAAGTCTTTGCTGGGGTAGATGGCATGACCGATGAGTGGAAAGCGCCTGAGAAGGCCAATGCCGATAACAATGGCGATGACAGAAGCTGGAAGTTGCTGGAGAAGACCTTGCTGGCCAGTGTTCAGGAGCAGCGCCGCTCCCGGCGTTGGGGGATCTTTTTCAAGCTTCTGACCTTTATTTATCTGTTGGGCATGCTGGTGCTGTTCAGTCCGCTGATGGACATGGAGAAGAGCGCCACCCGAAGCGGTCATTACACGGCGTTGATCGAAGTGCGCGGAGTGATTGCCGACAAGGAGTCTGCCAGTGCAGACAACATCGTCAGCAGTCTGCGGGCGGCCTTCGAGGACTCCAAGGTCAAGGCTGTGATCCTGCGCATCAACAGCCCGGGCGGCAGTCCGGTGCAGTCGGGTTATGTGTATGACGAGATTCGTCGCCTGCGCGCCTTGCACCCGGACATCAAGCTGTATGCAGTGATTTCCGACCTGGGTGCCTCGGGTGCCTATTACATCGCCAGTGCCGCCGACCAGATCTACGCCGACAAGGCCAGTCTGGTGGGTTCGATTGGTGTGACGGCGGCCGGTTATGGCTTTGTCGGCACCATGGAGAAGCTCGGGGTTGAGCGTCGTACCTACACGTCGGGTGAGCACAAGTCGTTCCTGGACCCGTTCCAGCCGCAAAAGGCGGATGAAACCCAGTTCTGGCAGGGTGTGCTGGATACCACTCATCGGCAGTTCATCGCCAGTGTGAAGCAGGGGCGCGGTGACCGGCTCAAGGATAAGGAGCATCCGGAGCTGTTCTCCGGTCTGGTCTGGTCTGGCGAGCAAGCGCTGCCATTGGGCTTGATCGATGGCCTGGGCAGTGCCAGTTCGGTGGCGCGGGACGTGATTGGCGAGAAAGAACTGGTGGACTTCACTGTTCAGGAATCGCCGTTTGATCGTTTCTCCAAGAAGCTGGGTGCCAGTGTGGCTGAGCAGTTGGCGATGTGGATGGGCTTTCAGGGTCCGACCCTGCGCTGAGATCTTGAGCGCGACAAGGCTCAAAGTGTGGGAGCTGGCTTGCCTGCGATAGCATCACCTCGGTGCAACTGATGTACCGAGGTGTCTGCATCGCAGGCAAGCCAGCTCCCACATTTGTTTGTGATGTTCTCAGGGAATCTGTGCGCCTTCGGCCAGTAGCATGTCCACCAGTCGGATCAGCGGCAGTCCGACCAGGCTGGTGGCGTCTGGCCCTTCGGTGCTTTGAAACAGGCTCACCCCCAGGCCTTCGGCCTTGAAGCTGCCAGCGCAGTCGTAGGGCTGCTCGATGCGCAGGTAGCGTTCGATGCGTGCGGCGTCCAGCGTGCGCATGTGTACGGTGAAGGGGATGCAGTCGACCTGGCAATGGCCGGTGGCGCTGTTCAGTACAGCCAGGCCGGTCAGGAAGCTGACGCGCTTGCCGCTGGCCGCCAGCAGTTGCTCACGGGCTTTCTCGAAGGTGTGGGGCTTGCCGATGATCTGGCCGTCGAGCGCGGCGACCTGGTCCGAGCCGATGATCAGGTGGCCCGGATGGCTGTCAGCCAGGGCGCGGGCCTTTTCCTCGGCCAGGCGCTTGACCAGCTCCACGGCGGACTCGTCCGGACGGTGGCTTTCGTCGATATCCGGCGAACTGCAGATGAACGGCAGGTGCAGGCGGTTCAGCAATTCCCGGCGATATACCGAGCTGGAAGCGAGTAATAAAGGCAGCATGGGCGTCTCCTCAAGGCAGTCGCGGATTCTAGCGGGGAGGCCCGGTGACGGACAGGGCTGAATTTCCTTTGACATGGCCGGGTGCATCCCTATAATGCTGCGCCTATGTTGAATGACCCGATTCCACCTCACGTTGACCCGCGCAAATTGGCTGATCGTGGCACCACCCTTCAAGGTGAGCTGCTCCTGGCCGATTTGGAGAGACTCTGCGACCCGCTTTCCGACACTGTCGGTACGGTGCAGGCTAAATTCGTTTTTGAACGAGATGAACGTAAGTCTGTGGTAATCCACAGCTTTATCGACACCGAAGTCAAAATGGTTTGCCAGCGTTGTCTTGAGCTGGTCACCCTGCCGATCCACAGCGAATGCAGTTATGCTGTGGTGAAAGAGGGTGCGAATACCCAGTCGTTGCCGAAAGGTTATGACGTGCTGGAACTGGGCGAAGATCCTTTGGATCTGCAGTCACTGATCGAGGAGGAGCTTTTGCTCGCCTTGCCCATTGTGCCTGCTCATCATCCGGAAGAATGCCAGCAGCCGGCGGGTCTCGATGAGCCCGAACCGAGCGAGGACGAGGTAACGCGGTCCAACCCGTTCAGTGTATTGGCGCAGTTAAAGCGTGACCCAAACGTTTAGGAGTTAATCAATTATGGCTGTTCAGCAGAACAAAAAATCCCGCTCTGCCCGTGACATGCGTCGTTCGCACGACGCCCTGACGGCAAGCACTCTGTCTGTAGAAAAAACCACCGGTGAAGTTCACCTGCGTCACCACGTATCGCCAGAAGGCGTATACCGTGGCCGTAAAGTGATCGACAAGGGCGCTGACGAGTAATCACTTGTCTGCTCAAGTCATCGCGATTGACGCAATGGGCGGGGACTTCGGTCCCCGCAGCATTGTTCAGGCCTGCATTGCTTGCCTGTCTGCCACGCCCTCGCTGCACCTGACCCTCGTCGG
Source organism: Pseudomonas sp. NPDC087814 (assembly GCF_044742865.1). Lineage (NCBI taxonomy): Bacteria > Pseudomonadati > Pseudomonadota > Gammaproteobacteria > Pseudomonadales > Pseudomonadaceae > Pseudomonas > Pseudomonas sp. NPDC087814. Next base: position 5,650 of record NZ_JBIUVK010000004.1, read on the forward strand.
TCAACCCTCCTTACTTGAAGAACTGATTGCCAGCCATCCGGCGGTGGATCGCGCGCGCCTGACTATTACACCGGCCAGCGAAACCATCACCATGGATGAAAAGCCTGCGCAGGCCTTGCGCGGCAAGCCTGATTCTTCGATGCGGGTGGCGCTTGAGCTGGTACGCGACGGCAAGGCCCAGGCCTGTGTCAGTGCCGGCAATACCGGGGCGTTGATGGCGTTGTCCCGGCATGTGCTGAAAACCCTGCCGGGCATTGACCGGCCGGCGATGGTTGCGGCTATTCCGACCCAGCAGGGCTATTGCCAGTTGCTGGACCTGGGGGCGAACGTCGATTGCAGTGCCGAGCATCTGCTGCACTTTGCCCTGATGGGCTCGGTGGCGGCCGAAGCGCTGGGCGTGGCCCGGCCTCGGGTGGCGCTGCTGAATATCGGCACCGAAGACATCAAGGGCAACCAGCAGGTCAAGCTGGCGGCGACGCTGTTGCAAAGCGCGCGAGGCCTGAACTACATCGGCTTTGTCGAGGGTGACGGTCTGTACCGCGGCGAAGCCGACGTGGTGGTGTGCGACGGGTTTGTCGGCAATATCCTGCTCAAGTCCAGCGAGGGCCTGGCGACGATGATTGCTGCGCGCATCGAGGCCTTGTTCAAGCGCAACCTGGCGTCACGCCTGGTGGGCGCCCTGGCGCTGCCCTTGATGCGGCGCTTGCAGGCTGACCTGGCTCCGGCGCGGCACAATGGTGCGAGTTTCCTCGGGTTGCAGGGCATCGTGGTGAAAAGTCATGGTTCGGCGGGGGTGCAGGGTTTTCAAAGTGCCATCCAGCGCGCCTTGATCGAGATCCAGGAAAACCTGCCGCAACGCTTGCACGGCCGCCTTGAGGATCTGTTGCCTTAGGCGAATCGGGCCGGAAATGCTTAAATGTGACCGGCCAGTTCAATTGACCATCCAATCTGTCAGTTTCTTGCGCTCCCACGTGTGGGGCGCCAATTTCCGACGACCAGATCATTAGGGGCTTGTTACATGTCTACATCCCTCGCATTCGTCTTTCCAGGGCAGGGTTCGCAGTCCCTCGGCATGTTGGCCGAGCTGGGCGCGGAACATCAGTTGGTCCTGGACACTTTCAAGGAAGCCTCCGATGCCTTGGGTTACGACCTGTGGGCACTGACCCAGCAAGGGCCGGAAGAGCTGCTCAATCAAACCGACAAGACCCAACCCGCCATCCTCACCGCCTCCATCGCCCTGTGGCGCCTGTGGTTGGCTGAAGGTGGTGCACGTCCGGCCTACGTTGCCGGTCATAGCCTGGGCGAATACAGCGCCCTGGTGGCCGCTGGCAGCCTGACCCTCGGTGAAGCAGTCAAGCTGGTGGAGCGTCGTGGCCAGTTGATGCAGGAAGCGGTTCCTGCCGGGCAGGGCGGCATGGCTGCCATTCTCGGCCTGGAAGATGCTGACGTGATTGCCGCCTGCGCCGAAGCGGCCCAGGGCGAAGTGGTCAGCGCGGTGAACTTCAACTCCCCTGGCCAGGTGGTGATCGCCGGCGCCAAGGCGGCGGTAGAGCGCGCCATCGAAGGCTGCAAGGCCCGTGGCGCCAAGCGTGCGTTGCCGTTGCCGGTCAGCGTGCCGTCCCACTGCGAACTGATGCGCCCGGCTGCCGAGCGTTTCGCCGAGTCGATCGCTGCGATCAACTGGCAGGCGCCGCAGATTCCGTTGGTGCAGAACGTCAGTGCCGCCGTGGCCTCTGACCTGGAAACCCTCAAGCGCGATCTGCTGGAACAGCTGTACAAGCCGGTTCGCTGGGTTGAGTCGGTGCAGACCCTGGCCGCCAACGGCGCCACCCAATTGGTAGAGTGCGGCCCGGGCAAAGTCCTCGCCGGCCTGAACAAGCGTTGCGCCGAAGGCGTGTCGACTTCCAACCTCAATACCCCGGATGCCTTCGCTGCCGCTCGCGCAGCCCTGGCCTGACGTTAATTTCCGAACCTAGGAGAAGCCTGCATGAGTCTGCAAGGTAAAGTTGCACTGGTCACCGGCGCAAGCCGTGGCATTGGCCAGGCGATCGCCCTGGAGCTGGGCCGTCTGGGCGCTGTGGTCATCGGTACCGCAACCTCCGCCGCCGGCGCTGAACGTATTGCCGCGACGCTGAAGGAAAACGGCGTCCAGGGCACCGGTCTTGAGCTTAACGTGACCAGCGATGAGTCCGTGGCGGCCGTATTGGCTGAAATCACGGCGCAATTCGGTGCACCGGCTATTCTGGTGAACAATGCCGGTATTACCCGCGATAACCTGATGATGCGTATGAAAGACGACGAGTGGCATGACGTCGTTGATACCAACCTGAACAGTCTGTTTCGCCTGTCCAAGGGTGTTTTGCGCGGCATGACCAAGGCTCGTTGGGGTCGAATTATCAATATTGGCTCTGTTGTGGGTGCCATGGGCAACGCAGGCCAAGTAAACTACGCAGCCGCCAAGGCCGGTCTGGAAGGTTTCAGCCGTGCATTGGCGCGTGAAGTAGGCTCGCGGTCGATTACGGTCAACTCGGTGGCCCCAGGGTTCATCGACACCGATATGACCCGCGAATTGCCTGAAGCGCAGCGTGAAGCGTTGCTGACGCAGATTCCGCTGGGCCGTCTGGGCCAGGCTCAAGAGATCGCGAATGTGGTCGCTTTCCTGGCATCCGACGGTGCGGCATACGTGACTGGGGCTACAATCCCGGTGAACGGCGGGATGTACATGAGTTAAATTGTGACGGATCGCTTCAAAAAAATGTCATACGAGCTGTCTAAAATCCGTTATAAAGCTGCAATCTATTTATAGGCAGATGGCCAATAGGGTACGAGGGTGAAGCTTTCAGTTGAAAAGCTGAAAAGTCTTTCTATACACTTACCCACTGGCCAGCTGCCTGAATTTGTCCATTAGGAGTGAAAACAAGGTATGAGCACCATCGAAGAGCGCGTCAAGAAAATCGTTGCCGAGCAACTGGGCGTTAAAGAAGAAGAAGTGACCAACAGCGCTTCCTTCGTTGAAGACCTGGGTGCCGACTCCCTTGACACCGTTGAGCTGGTGATGGCTCTGGAAGAGGAATTCGAGACCGAAATCCCGGACGAAGAAGCTGAAAAAATCACTACCGTTCAAGCTGCTATCGACTACGTTACTAGCCACCAGGCGTAATAGTTTGTAATCGTCGCTTGCTGTGATGGAAAAACCGCACTGCCCTATGGCGTGCGGTTTTTTCCTTTAAGCCTGATGCAAAGTGTCGTCATTAGAAAAAGGAGAGTGCTGTGTCGCGTAGACGCGTCGTAGTCACCGGTATGGGTATGTTGTCGCCACTGGGTACGGATGTGCCGAGCAGTTGGCAGGGCATTCTGGCTGGCCGCAGTGGTATTGGTCTGATCGAACACACGGACCTTTCTGCCTATTCCACCCGTTTTGGCGGCTCGGTAAAGGACTTCAATGTCGAGGAATATCTCTCGGTCAAAGAGTCCCGCAAACTCGACCTGTTCATTCAATACGGCCTGGCAGCCGGTTTTCAGGCGGTGCGTAATGCCGGCCTGGAAGTCACCGACGCCAACCGTGAGCGCATCGGCGTGGCCATGGGTTCGGGTATTGGCGGTCTGACCAATATCGAAGAAACCAGCCGCACCCTGCATGAGTCCGGCCCTCGCAGAATTTCACCGTTCTTCGTGCCTGGCTCGATCATCAACATGATTTCCGGTTTCCTGTCCATCCACTTGGGTGCCCAGGGGCCTAACTACGCCATTTCCACGGCGTGCACCACGGGCACTCACTGCATCGGCATGGCGGCGCGCAATATCGCCTATGACGAGGCCGACGTGATGATCGCCGGCGGTGCCGAGATGGCCGCCTGCGGTTTGGGCATGGGCGGCTTCGGCGCGTCCCGTGCGTTGTCGACCCGCAATGACGAGCCGACCCGTGCCAGCCGTCCGTGGGACAAGGGCCGCGACGGTTTTGTTCTGGCCGACGGTGCCGGTGCGCTGGTACTCGAAGAGCTGGAGCACGCGAAGGCCCGTGGCGCCACCATCTACGCCGAGCTGATTGGTTTCGGCATGAGCGGTGATGCGTACCACATGACCTCGCCTCCGTCGGACGGCGCGGGTGCTGCACGCTGCATCACCAATGCGTTGCGTGATGCCAAGGTCAACGTTGACCAGGTGCAGTACATCAATGCCCATGGCACTTCGACCCCGACCGGCGACCTGGCGGAAGCCGAGGCCATCAAGTCGGTGTTCGGCGAGCATGCCTACAAGCTGGCGGTCAGTTCCACCAAGTCCATGACCGGGCACCTGTTGGGTGCGGCGGGCGCGGTCGAGGCAATCTTCAGCGTGCTGGCCATCAAGGATCAGGTCGCTCCGCCGACCATCAACCTCGATGAGCCGGATGAGGGCTGCGACCTGAACTTCGTGCCTCACGAGCCGCAGAAGATGCCGATCGACGTGGTGCTGTCCAACTCGTTCGGTTTTGGTGGTACCAACGGTTCCCTGGTGTTCCGCCGGTTCGCCGAGTGATGGAGAGCTGGGTCGACGGTCAGCCGGCGGGCGCAGTGCCCCTGAAAGACCGTGGCCTGGCATACGGTGATGGGCTGTTCGAGACCATTGCCGTCAAGGCCGGGCAGCCCGTGCTGCTTGACCGCCACCTGCAGCGCCTTGAAGAAGGTTGCAGGCGGCTGGCGATTGTTGCGGATCAACCCCTGATCCGCAGCGAATTGCTGGCCTACGCCTCTGCCCTCGGTGACGGTGTACTCAAGTTGATCCTGACCCGTGGCGACAGCCAGCGCGGTTATGGCATCAGTGCTGGCGCTCCGGCGCGGCGCATTCTGCAAGGCAGTCCACCTGCCACTTATCCCCCGGAACATGCAGCGTCAGGCATCCGCCTGTTTGCGTGTACCACGCGTTTGTCCGAGCAACCGTTGCTCGCCGGCCTCAAGCACCTCAATCGACTGGAACAGGTGTTCGCCCGTGCCGAATGGCAGGATGCCGAACACGCCGAAGGTTTGATGCTGGATATGTCCGGTCGAGTCATCGAAGGCGTCTTCAGCAACCTGTTTCTGGTGCGTAACGGCGTGTTGCTGACCGCTGATCTGAAACGCTGCGGCGTCGCCGGCGTCATGCGGGCCGAGGTGTTGGCCCAGGCGCAGGCGTTGGGCATTCCGACGAGCGTGGCCGATATCAGCCTTGAGCAGCTGCAACAGGCCGATGAAGTCTTGGTGTGCAACAGCGTATATGGCATTTGGCCGGTGCGCGGATGTGCTGCGATGAGCTGGCCGGTTGGGCCGCTCACCCGTAAACTGCAGGGCATTGTTCGCGCACTATTGGATATTTGATTTGAGACGTAAATTTGTATTGTTGCTGGAGATCGGTCTGGTCCTGGCGGGTTTGCTGCTGGGCGCTTCGGCCTGGAAGCTGAACTCGGCCCTTGAGCAGCCCTTGAATCTGACCCAGGAGCAATTGCTGGACGTACCGGCTGGCGCGACGCCCACCGGCACCTTCAATCGCCTGGAAAATGACGGCGTGCTCAAGGATGCGTTCTGGTTGCGTCTCTACTGGCGCTTCAACCTCGACGGCCAGCCGCTGCACAGCGGCGAATACCGCATGACCCCGGGCCTCACCGCCGAGGGCCTGATCGGCTTGTGGCAGCGTGGCGAAGTGGTGCAGTACAGCATTACGCTGGTGGAAGGCTGGAACTTCCGCCAGGTGCGCGCGGCCCTGGCCAAGCATGAAAAGATCGAGCAGACCCTGTCCGGCCTGAGTGACAGCGAGGTGATGGAAAAACTCGGCCACCCGGGCGTATTCCCTGAAGGGCGCTTCTTCCCGGACACCTACCGCTTCGTGCGCGGCATGAGCGACGTCGAACTGCTGAAAAAATCCTACAACCGTCTGGACGATGTCCTCGCCCAGGAGTGGAGCAAGCGCGCGGCCGATGCGCCGTACACCGACCCCTATCAAGCGCTGATCATGGCCTCGCTGGTGGAGAAAGAAACCGGCGTGCCGGAAGAGCGCGGCCAGATCGCCGGGGTATTCGTGCGGCGCATGCAGATCGGCATGCTGCTGCAAACCGACCCGACGGTGATCTACGGCCTCGGCGAGCGCTACACCGGCAAGCTGACCCGCGCGCACCTCAAGGAAGCCACGCCCTACAACACCTACGTGATCGCCGGCCTGCCGCCGACGCCGATCGCCATGGTCGGGCGGGAGGCGATTCATGCTGCGCTGAACCCGGTGGCGGGCAGCAGCCTGTATTTCGTTGCCCGAGGCGATGGCAGCCATATTTTCTCGGATAACCTGGATGCGCATAACGCAGCAGTGCGTGAGTTCCAGATGAGGCGTCGCGCCGATTACCGTTCCAGCCCGGCGCCGGCGGCAAAGCCTGCGGACGCGCCGCTGGATACGCCCGCCGAGCCGGCTCCGGCACCCGATGACGCCGCACCGCAAAGCCCGCAATGACTCTGACTAAGGACTGCCTGTGACTGGCTTGTTTATTACCCTGGAAGGCCCGGAAGGCGCCGGCAAGAGCACCAATCGTGAATACCTGGCCGAGCGCCTGCGCGCCGAAGGTATCGAGGTGCTGCTGACCCGTGAGCCTGGCGGCACGCCACTGGCCGAGCGTATCCGTGAAGTGCTGCTGACCCCGGGCGACGAACAGATGAACCCCGACACCGAGCTGTTGCTGGTGTTCGCCGCCCGCGCCCAGCACCTGGCCGAAGTCATTCGCCCGGCACTGGCCCGGGGCGCCGTGGTGATTTGTGACCGGTTTACCGATTCCTTATTTTCTGTTGGAGGAGAACGTCAACCCAAAATGGTTTGCCATCTCGACCTCCTCGAAAATACATTTCTTGCCTAGAAGCCCCGCTATGAAAGGGCTTCTGAATTCGGAAGGTTGCTGCTTAATTCCATTATAGCACTGGTGATTTCGAAAAAGTAAACCCCCTATGCCTTTGATAGTGCAAAAAAATCAAAGGTAAACCCAAAAGCCTCATTTTTCCCGCTTGCCGCGCGTTCATCCATCCTATGCTCCCCCGAAACCCAGCAAATTCAAGCCTTTTAGGGTTTACGTTTCCCTTCGCCTACGTAATTCCGATTCCTCACCTACAGCTGGACTTCACTGCTTGTGGCGCCTTTTGCTCCATCGCCATAATGAACAAAAGATCAGTTTGGTCACCAATGCCCGGCGCCGAAGCCGCATCGCCAAATGTCAGATTCATTTATCACATGCGAGCACGCCGGGAAGCGAGGATAGAAAGAACATGAACAGATCAGAGCTGAAAGCCCTGAACGACTTGCTGGAGGAGGAGTGCGGCTGGCTGGTCGAGGTCGGCGTTTCTCCAGCCAGCGGCGAGAAATTTTTCCGCGTCTATGAAACTCGACCCGACACCAATGCCAATGCCGAACGCACGCAAGCAAGCGCTAATAGGCTTCATTCGGAATCGACAAGGAGTGCCTTTGTGGGGGTGATGCCCATCTGTACAACGCTTGGAGCACTAGTCAGTAGCGGGGCCCTTTGCCAGTACTATTACCAGAAGGGCTTGAACGCGCGTTGCGACACACCTTCTTGACTCCACTCAATCCAACCCAACCTAGCACCTCAGAGCAGCCCTGCGTCCCCAGACGCCCAACTAAGCCCATAACCATCACTGCTTGATTTCCGACTGTCGCCATATGAAACTCAAAGCAACGCGTCTGGAATAAGGGTTTGAGAGTGAAGGTAGCGAGACATCCTGTAACACGTAGGCCTGTGACCATTCCCGAATACCGACGGGAATACGGCCCCTCATATCGTGGGGAGTCCAAACTGGATTTGCCTGCTACTACGTGCCCTGCTTGCCATCAGGAATTGCTCATTCGGGGGGCGCATGGCCCACAGGATCGCCAGACCTTCGCGCATTTCCCCGTTAGCCCGGATAGGCCGGACGTCTTCTGCACTATCAAGCTAGCGGGGAGGCACAAGTATTCAGTACTTTGCCCGGTTGACCATGACCCGGCCCTCGCCAAGAAGTTGAGGACGAGTTTCTTCAAGAACTGGAAGGTGCACTGGAGCCGCTTCAAGCAATACATCGGACATGTGGATGTTGATGATTTCATTGCTGTCTTGAAGGTTGCCGACAAGGCAAATGTGTGGGGCTATCGAGCGATGAAGGAGCACGAGGTGATCATTGCGCTCATGCTCATCAGTGACTTCAAGCCAGTGCTGGCACTAAGGCCGGCGCGCGTTCAATCGCAGCAGGTCGCAATATCTGAGAGCGTTGCCACCCCCACCACTGAAGCGGAGGCACGACCACAACCAAAACCGGAGCCATGGAGAAAGAACTGGATCAGGTTCTGGTTTGAATCGCGGGCCAGGAGCTTCGACGACTTTTGGAACCTTTCGCTTGAGAACAAGGTGATCATTCGGGTCGAGTACGCTGTTCCAGAGGGCGAGACCAAATTGGATCCGGACTATTTGGACTCTTTCAAGGTTATCGACGTGTCTTATGATTATTTGGCTCATCGCAAGCCCGGCGACGACACGGTCGCTAGCGTGGTAGAGAGTAGGATGAAGCGGGCCTTCAAGAAAGACATCGAAGATAAGTAGTCGCAGCGCCCGAAAGAAAAGTATGGAGGAGAGCGACTGTTTTTGCCGCGCCCTGCTGGGCCGGCTGTCGTGAACCAAGCCCGGCCCGTTGGTTGGTCTTGGCCCTTCGGGCTTTCATCTTCGTGGCTGTCCGTGCCGCACCTCGCCCTTTCAGTAAATCGCCAGACAGGCACAGGATATAACTTGGCCCTTGGCTTCTGCTGCTCGCAAATTTAAGGCCTCTATATGCTCCACACCGATGAAGTACAGCAAGCCCGGGACAATCGCGAGAACGAAGCGTCCCCTGAAGCCCTTCAACCGCTCAGTGCCTGGCAGCCCGGTCAACCGATCCCCATACCTGAGAGCGTGGTGTGCGACCAGTATGAGAATTATCTGGAGACGCCGCCCGAAGGCTTGGAGCTTGATGACGCAGAGGTGATCTGGTGGACGGTGGCCTCCAACTTCAACCGCGAGGAGCTACGGGACAAGCTCCTGCCGGTCATCGAAAAGCGACAAGACTGGGCCTGCTTCTTCTTTTCTCCAATTGCTGACCTGGATGGCAATGGTCGCTATCCATCCGGCCTTATCCAGCTTCTTCGGGACATTCTGCCTAAGGGGGCGCTCATCGCTGTTGAGCCCGCAGCAGCAGGGGAGGAGGTGTCCGAGCTCGCTGGTACCTTGGCCATCCAAAACCAGATTTGGCATGATCTTACCTGGGCTGCTTTTCGGCTCGCTCTGAATCAGAAGCTACCTGACTATCTTCGGGACATGTACTTTGCTGGTGACTTGGGGATCTAGCATGGCGCCCCCTTTCCTGACTAGCCGCCACGTAACGAAATATTTCATCATCCAAGCGCACCCGTAGGTGGTGGCCACTGGCCCAGCGCAAAGGCTACTATGGCGCGTCGTTGCCATTGCTTCACGCTGACAACTTTCATTCGGAAAGCTTTCATGCGGAAGATGTCCAGGGAGGGTGTCATGTGGGTAGATAACGAGACAGGAACAGACTTCCTCAATTTTTCTGGGGTCGCTGACACGGTCGCCGAGATCGTTTACCAGGCTGATGGTCGCCCGATTTCCATTGGTGTCTCTGGTGCGTGGGGCGCGGGCAAGTCGTCCATGATCAAGTTGATCCAGGCGTCCCTCAAAGATCCGCCCCAAGGCGAGGAGAAGCCAGCGAAGGACTTTGTGTTCGTCGAGTTTAACGCTTGGCTCTACCAAGGCTACGATGACGCCCGTGCCGCCCTGATGGACGTGATCGCCACGCGCCTGGAGACCGAGGCCAAGAAGCGCGCGAAAGGCCTAGATAAGGCGTCTGAGCTGCTTTCACGGGTGAATTGGCTCCGGGCTGCGAAGCTCGCTGGCAGCACCGCCTTATCTTTTGCGACGGGAGTACCCGCGCCGGGCCTGCTAGGCGAGATCATCGGCCTTGTTGACCGAGTTCGATCGGGGCAGGTTGATCAGGATGCCATCGAGGCATTGCACGACACCGCCGAAAAAGCCAAGGATGAGGCCGGTAAGCTATGGAATAGCGCACCTGCCAAAAAGTCTCCGCCGAAGGAAATTCAGGCACTCAGGGATAACTTCGAGGCCATCCTGGAAGAGCTGGGGGTCACCCTGGTCGTGTTGATCGACGACCTGGATCGCTGCCTGCCGGAGACCACGATCTCTACCTTGGAAGCCATTCGCCTATTCCTGTTCCTGCGCAACACGGCGTTCGTGATCGCTGCGGACAACGAGATGATCAAGCACGCGGTTCGCAAGCACTTTAGCGGCGTGCCCGATGATGTCTTGGTGACCAGCTATTTCGACAAACTGATTCAGGTGCCGATTCGTGTCCCTCCTCTGGGTACCCAGGAAGTCCGGGCGTACATGATGATGCTGTTCCTAGAGAACAGTAAGCTGCCCAAAGAGGTCGTCGAAGAAATTCGAGTCAAGGTGCGCGGACAGCTTCGGACAACCTGGCAGGGCAACCGGGTGGATCGCGCGTTCATGCAGACCTTGTACGACGACTACCCCACTGATCTGATCGGCAAGTTTGATACCGCTGAGCGCCTGGCTGCAGTCATGACGTCGGCTTCTGGTATCCAGGGAAACCCGCGACTCATCAAGCGATTTCTCAACGCCCTGTCGATCCGGATGAGCATCTCTCGGGCTCAAGGGGTGGGTGTCGACGAAGCGGTGCTACTCAAACTTATGCTGTTCGAGCGTAGCGGTAACCCCAAAGCATACGAAGAGCTGATGAAGGCTGTGGCCTCCCACAAGGACGGCAAGCCCGTGCTGCTTGGCGAGTGGGAAGCGGATGTGAAGTTGGGTAAGACCCTGACACTTCAGCAGCCCTGGGATCTTCCTTTCGTCAAAGAGTGGCTTGCCCTGCCTCCAGCATTGGCAGACAAAGATTTGCGGGGTGCCATCTACGTCAGTCGTGAACACGCACCAATCATTACAGACGAAGACCGCCTGTCTTCAGAGGCTGCTGAGCTGCTCACGGCACTGCTTGCTACCCCCGACATGGCTGGGCAGCTCAAGGATCGGCTGGCTCTCATAGCGCCCGCCGATATCAACGTCGTGATGGATCGTTTGCTGGATAAAGCGGGTGCTGAGCAGGAGTGGGGCGTACCGGACATCCTGGAGGCGTTGCTCATGGTCGGACGGCTAGATGCACAGCAGGGGCTCCGACTGGCGGCGTTCCTGAAGGCACGTCCGCCTGCGCAAATCCAAGCGGGCATTGTGCCGAAGCTGACCGACGAGGTTTGGGCGAAGTCAGTCTACGAATTCTGGATGACGGCTGAAGTCAGTGGGCCGGTGAAGGCTGCGATAAGGAAGTTCGATGGGAACCTCACAAAATAACGATCCGCCTGGCAAGGGCCTACCGTACGTACCACCTTGGACTCCTCCGCTGCCGCCGCTGCCGCCTGTGCCGTCAAAGCCGTCCGAGCCACCGGAGTCAGATCCACAGGATGACGGGCCTTCTGAGCCAGACAAGGGCGAGACCGATGATGGTAATGACCAAGCCAATGACCCAAAGCAGGTGCCCCAGGCACCCTCACCCTTAGCGCCTCCTGCACGATTCAAGGGGGCGCGGCGGGGGTTGGGTGACTTCGCAACCAGCGGTAATCGCAATAGCTTGCGCAAGAGCCTGCGGGAATATGTGCGCCATGGGTATGGTGGATCAAAAACCACCACGGCGCGCTTTGGAGGCACCGCATCGATCGCCGGGGTTTTTGGCAGTGCGCTTGAGTCGGTCGCTGATGGCAGTCAACAAGCTGGCCCCGGCGTACTTGACCGAGTCCTTCTGCAAGGTCGCTCTGCGTCCGAAGTCATGGATGCCCTGGTTGAAGCCGTCCGCCCGGTAGACGGTACTCAGGATGCAGAAGCCGAGCGTGCTTCGATCCGTGGGTCGCTGTCCGATGTTTTGGTGCGCTATCCAGATGCTGACCTGCTCAACCTGTCAGCTGAGCAGCGGGCTTTTGCGATTGAGCGTTTCACCGCAATGGACGTGTTCCATCGGTACGAGCTCGATATGTGCAAAACCATCCAGGAAAAGGCGCCTTCAGCATCGGTCGCGATGCGTCGCTTGAAGGAGATCAAGGATTACATCAAGGAGTGCGTGAGCGCCTCGTTCCGCAAGATCGCAACCGCCAGAACGCCTTTGACTACTGGAAGGATTTCTCAGGTGGTCACCCAGGCGTTGCAGGACACCTTTGAAGTGTTTGAGGGGTACGTAGAATGAGGTTTGTGTGCGGCCCAGCTGGATTTACGGTGCCGGGTATGGATGGCGCCATGCAAGTGGTGATCTACGGCAAAGCTGAAGATGGACAGGTCAGCGTCGGAGGCTATGCCCGTGAACTGCTGGACAAGGCCCATTTGGAGATCAGCCCTCAAGCCTGGGATTTCCTGAGTATTGCGCTTTCAGTGGTGGCTGCTGACTTCACTGATTTGAGAGCAAAGAGTGCTGACGCCTGGACTCGGCAGATCAGCCTTGAGATTGCGGTGCAAGATCCGATGTTTTGGAACACCCAGTCTCGTGCCTTGGAGGCAGCGCTGCGATTTCTTACAACGGATCAGTGGGCGCTGGCTTTCCATCCCGGTGGTTTTGGGCCGCCGGCACAGATGCAAGCGCTGCATCCAGTAGAAGATTCGGTGGTGCTGCTTTCTGGCGGTCTAGACAGCTTGATTGGTGCGATTGACCTGGTGGAGCAGGGAATAAAGCCTTATGCAGTGAGCCAGATTGTCAGAGGCGATGGTGAGAAGCAGGATCTGTTTGCTCGAAGCCTGCGTTTGAACCGGATCGGTCTCAATCATGTGGCCAGATCGCCCGGGCAGCAGGAGCCATCCCAGCGCGCACGCTCGATCGTATTTTTGGCATTTGGCCTGGCCGTAGCGACCTCGCTCGATCGCTACCATCGTGGCGAGACCGTGCCGTTATACATCTGCGAGAACGGGTTCATCGCCATCAATCCGCCGCTGACCATGTCCCGAGTGGGTAGCCTGAGCACTCGCACTGCGCATCCTGAGTATTTGGGACGGCTTCAGCAGGTCTTTGATGCTGCCGACATCAACGTTGAGGTTCGCAACCCCTATGCCTTGGTCACGAAAGGGGAAATGATGGTGGGCTGCAGAAATCAGGATTTGCTCAAGCAGCATGCCGTGGCATCAACCAGTTGTGGGCGCTTCCAGCGGTTCGGCTACAAGCACTGTGGTCGCTGCGTGCCGTGCCAAGTTAGGCGCGCTTCGTTTAAACGCTGGTCGTCGCTTCGTGATCAAACCGAATACGTCCACGATAACCTGAACAAAGATGACCTGCAGCATGGGCGATTCGAAGACGTGCGCTCGGTGGGCATGGCGTTGGCAAACGTGGCTCAAAATGGCTTCGAAGAGTGGCTAGGCCACAGCCTCTTTTCTCCGTTCATCCATGATCGCCAAGGGTACAGTCAGATGCTTGCGCGAGGGCTTGATGAACTGGGCGTTTTGCATCGTGACTATCGGCTGATCTAGTCATGGGACGCGTGCGTCGAATGGCTACGCGAGGTGGCCTGATGCATAGCCATAGTCTGTGTATGGTTATAGGCATGGGCCGAGCGAGGCCGATCCAGGCGCTTTTCGCAGATCTGTGGCATTCAGAATTAGGAAGCCACGCGGTGAGTGGAGGGGCCTTGATCGAGGTCTCATCTGGCCAATTCTGAATTGACGGTCGCGATCAGTCCATGTCATCTATAAGGTCTAGTGACTTTGCCTTCCTGATCAACCTTTCGATGACTCAGTAATCCAGCCACACCATCGATTTTACGATACTTAGTTGAAGGTTTTAATCAGGGTGATCCTGCTACCACTGAAAGTTCGGTTTAGCCTTATATTGTTGCGGCGAAATCCTGGTTCGAACATAATCCGCGTCCCGTCAATCTAACGCCATCGACGGAATGTTGGCCGGCTCACAAAAATGGTGAGTACCTCACATTTTGTTTTGGGATAGCGGTAGAGTTAACCCATCTGTTAATTGAATAGAGGCTGATATGGGCTGTCTTCAAGAGTTCGCTCGTCTGACTGAGTTAGTGCATACGCTGGAAAAGCAGAAAGAGCATATGCTTCAGGATGGAGAGCTCGCTAGGGAGTTGGAATTCGAAAGGAAATTGAACGGGCTTTTGGACGAATATGGCGTTCCTAGGAAGCGCTTGTTGGAGATTTTACTGGGCCGTCCCGATGCGCCCCGCCCAATTCGAAAGGAGCTAGCTGATGTGGGGAGTTTGAAAAGCGAAACCCCGGCTCCAACCCCTGCTAAGCAGGCTGCTGCGAGCACAGCACCTGAACCTGGCCTGCGACCTGCCAGCTCAAATGCTGCCGCATGGAGGGAAAAATTTGGACATCGAAGCTTTGAGTCTTGGTTCAATCAAGCGAAGCCTGAGCGCAGCTGAGTTAAGTAGCATTTTTTAGAACATTAACTTAGCGGCTGATTTTGAATTTCCCAGATTTTGAATGGTTAGTGTCGGCGAGCTAGTGAAGTTCGATGCTAACTCAATTCTGAATTGAGATACCGCTATGATCAGATTGCTCCCTGTATGGCTAGAAGTTGTTTCATTTCCGAATAGGCTCTTGCGACCGGTGTGTCTTTGGTCAAGAGCTTGCCAAAGAATGAAGCTGTAATTACATAATCCTGATCGATCAAGTCGTTTGTTATGCGAGCGGCGGGGCGACTGTCGATCCCACCCTTGCTGACCCATTCCATATTGTGCCAAAAGCAAGATATGAAATACCTCAGAATTAGTGGCTTAGTTTTCAGAAACCCTTTGATGCGGACGTCTGAAAATCCTTTTTTCCTGAGAAATACTATCGCACACTCAAAGGCCATTGAATAAATGGCCCCAAGCCGATGCTCATCCGGTGGGGTTTGCCGTAGTTCTTTGGATGCGGTCGGCCCCAGAACAGTTTTCAGCAGGCCGTCTCTTTTCAAGAACTTTTCTTGGTTTTGGACATGATTTAGCTCGTGCTTTTCAATATCTGGCTGAATTTCCTCGATATGTGCAGCGATGAGGCCTAGCCCGGCAGGTGAATCAGATCCTGCTTTCAAATCGTTCATCGCCCTTCGAACGACCTTGGTGAAAGCTTTGTCGACCAAGCGACCTTCCATGCTTTTCAGCTCGGCGCACTCCATTTGAAACGCGACGCCGACAGAAAGCGAAACCGACACGCGACCGGGAATAGACGACAGGGTGGCCAGTGATCCGCGCATGGTTTCGCGCCATTGGGGGCCTTTGCACATTTCGAGGAGTGCAGCGTCCGGAATTAGAAACTTGGCCTTGGGCCTGTCTTCAATTAATTGCTTCAGCTCCTCCGAGCGGAAGTAATTCTGATCCAAGGTGTAAATTTCTGTCATGGGGGAGACCTGAGTTACGCAATCGCTTGTGGAGCAGCCGGAATGGTTCAGGGTGGTTATTACATACAGACCATCAACACGGTTTTTGGATCACGGACGTAGGCGATCCTGGTCGTTTGTCTCAGATGTATCAGCCATCTCATCCTGAATGGCTGAGTCTGCCGTCGTCACGCGGCGTAGATACCATTCCCATCATTCTTGAGCTATTGGCGCAGGCTCCTCGCTACCCTCTGCCCGACTACCGCTCTCATTAGTCTCAACCATGCGCAGCATCTGCTCCCTTACCAGGGGCTCACATTTGTGGCAGGCGAAGTATTTGATTCTCTCCATATCCCCAGTGACGAATTCATCGCATCGCTCACACGTGACAGCACCCCAGCCCCGGTCGAAGCACGATACACAGCTCCACATCCCGTCGATAAAGAATACTGAAGGCTCAGGGTGCTCGCACTTGTGGCAGGACGCGATATGCTCCTGTCCTTCCTCACACCACTCATCTCCCTGGGGATAATGCTTGGCGCAGAGGTTGGTCAGGACGTCGATGGTGATGCCGTGGCCGCAGTTTGGACAAGCGTTTAAACCCTTTTGGAAGAATTTAAATGGAGCGTTGCAGGCGGGGCAGGGCAGCTCTGCGTTGCACTCTTCCACAGCGGTGTCATCGACGCCACACACCATGCAGGTGTAGTCAGTACCCCATGAGTGGGTCTCGCCAACAATAGCGGCGGGCATGTGGCAATGGCCGCAGGGAGTGATTTTTTTACCTTTCCTCTCTTGGATCTCGATTTGAGGCTTCAGAATTTCGAATCGGGTTTTGATGAACTCGCCCTGGCGCATCATGCGCTGGTTGAGCACTTGTAGCTCCACTGCATAGGGTTGAAACACGCCTTCCCATAGCCCGGTCAGGAGCGCATGCAGGTAGTGCCAAGATGCCCATGCTTCGGCAATCACCCCGGCCTGTGTCTTGCTCGGATTATCCATACCTGAATGTGCGAAATGGACAATCTGATTACGGTGCTCGCCCAGTGCCTTGAAGTTGTCAGAGGCGTTCTTGTCGATTTTTTCGCCAAGAATGGACGGGATTCGGTTAAGGGCGTCATCAAGGTAAACGGAGAGGAAATCTCCAACGGCTAGGTTTTGTAGATCTCCGGTCTCAGGCTTTGAAAGCATGAGTGTCCAGTGCTCTTTCATGAGCCGGGCTTTCAGGAACAACTCAACCGCCGTGTACAGATCGACGATGGCATTCTTGGGTTTGGTTTGGAGATGGTCGATAGAGCTATTCACGAAGCCCAGGGCGTTTCGCACCAAGGCGTCGAAGAGCTCTTCTTTCGTCCGGCGTTCCTGCTTCAACCATCTGCGTGCCATAACGCTTTACCGCCTCTTTGTTGATTACTTGCTGCGATTGTAGAAGCGAATGCACCTCGACGGTTGGTTCCCCTTCCGTAACGCTCGCTACGGCCCAGGCGGGAGCCTAGGCCAAGTAATGGCTATTCCTGGAGGGTGACTGTGATGGCAGTAGAATCTATGCCATAAAACCGGGCCATGGCGTCTTTGGCTCCTTTGATCGCTAGGTAGGGCTCGCCCTTCGTCTCTGCTACAAAGCCTTCGACCTCAATAGGAGTACCCTTGCTGAATAGCTCTCTCACTCCGCGAGCTAAGCCTACATTCTCATTGTGATTGAACAAACCGCTGACGGATCCAGAGACCTCGATCGCTTTTCTGAATTTCACATCCCATTGCTTCTCGCCGTCAGGGGATAAGACCTTGCGCCACTCACAGATTTCGAAAATCAAACCACCTGGATCATGCGCAGATCCATCGGATCGGCCCTTAGGCCAGTATACGAACGATACTGCCAACGCCTCTGCGTCATCTACCACGGACAAGCGTAAAGAGGCGCCATCGGTTTTGCTCCACGGAGCGGCGGGCTGATGTCGATAAATGAATTCTCTGTCATTCATGGCAATTCCTTAAAAGATTGCGTTGACTCTTAGACGGCTCGTTGTCGAGACCTTGCCCCGCGATGGCTCGGGAGAGCATCTCACTGGTAGTGAAGGGGGGCTGGACTACGGGTCAGGTGTTGAACAAATGGGGCAAAACTGAGGCGATCGAGTCACACCTTGGCGATCTGCTTTTACACGGCCAGCGTCAGAGTTAACCGCCGATTGGTATACGTTTTGAAGAAACCTCTCCTTCGTGGCTGAGCCGGTGCTCAGGTAAACGGCGATCGAGGCAAACAGTCTACTGGCCTGAGCGCTGTTGCGACAGGACGCTTTTTGGGTGTCTGGAAGAGAGCAAGCTTGAGGGCATTTTCGGGTTGATTAGGACGGCGGGCCTGTACCTTCGCAATGAACGTTGCGCTATGGGAAGCGTGCGTACCTATCGTGAGCTGGAAAAGTTTTGAATAGGTACCGACTCTGCAGGTGCCGAACGCTAGCCTATGCAGACATAAATCAGACAGGTATCACTGAGTGCCTCACGAATCTACCGAAGCGGTACAAAAATGCGAAATCCTACTGCGCACTATGATGGAGGATCTTCAGGCCAAGCGAATCTGGCCGAACATGTCCAGCATCATCGACGGCATGCTCAAACGCCGCATAGAGCTTCCGGAGGTGTACCAAGAGGTTCATGCCTCCCTGGCGCACGCACCCAGAGCCCTCTTCATTTTCTGGGATGTCTTCCTCCATACTGCTGATGGTTGGAACCTCCAGAAGAATCGAGCTGCGCGGCAAGCCCGTGAGGAATTGGTTAGTGTAAACCGCCGGATTAGCGAGCTTGCTGACCAATTGGCAGCATTGCTGGATCGGCGTGATGCCATTCATAACTACTCCGGTTTTCATTCGAATACTCACTATCACATCTTGGATATCGTGCACGAAGCGTCTGAGCACAATGGTCTGTATGAGAGCTATGTGAAAGAAGATCTGGATCGTCTTCAGTACCAATTCGACCTGAAATATTGGCCGCCGTTGAGTGATGTGCTTCAGGCAATCGGCACCGACGCCGAGCGCGCAGAGGTGACTGCCACCGACCCAGCTACTGCAGCTGCCACCGCAAGTAGGAAATCAGGGCGTTCAGATTTCGTGAGGGCGTTTATGACGCGGATCGACGGCGGCAGAATTAAAAATTGTGGCTTCATCCCTGATGAATTCACGCTGTCTGATAGCGGCATGGCCTCGCTCGTCAACTGTGGCCTGGATTTGGCTGTCGATGAACTGGTAAATGCCGAATTCATCAAGCGATTTCGGCAGCGACAGCGTCAAGCGAGCAAGGCCTGAACGCACCTGGGCCAGCGTAGCGCAACAGTGGGTGGCACGATCCTACGAAACCTCGATGCTGACCCTGTCAGCTGTGGGCCAAGAGGGGAGCTAGGACTTCGCCGCGTCCATCCAGCGCTGATAGCTCTGCTCGGCGTGAACCGGGTTATCCAGCCTCGGTTTTGAACGCAAAGCGAACGTCTTTTCAGCCAAGGCCTCCAGCCGCTCTGCTGCTTTAGGCAGCCAGCCATTCTTGATCGCCCAAAGCTTGATGTTCTCTGCCGGCTCTTGGTGGTTACGCGAGCGCAGGATTCTAAGGGTGCGTTTGGCGTGGTCATCATCGGAGGCGTTTAGGACGGCGGTGCCCAAGTTGATCACTGAGGTCAGGGACTTCATTGCTTGCTCAACGATTGGATCGGCGATGAGCTTGATCGCCGGGGCAGCAGACTTCCCAGATTTTTTGGGCTTACCCAGCACTTGGGGTGACCAGGTTCTATTCCAATTTTCAATTGCATCGGGCGTCCATGGGACAGCCACGACAGCGACCAGATTTTGCAGCGAATCGATTTTGTCCATCATCTCCTGGCCTGCAAAGATGGCGATCAGCACGGATGGTTTGGATACCCATTTCAAGGTCTTCATCGTCTCGCAGCGCATCTGGGCGCCGCTAGGCAATGTCACAGGCACTCCTTTGACTAGCTTCGTGTGAATCGTCGCCCCTAGCGCCTCATGGAGAGCGCCAGAGGTGAGTGATGCTTTGGCAGGTACCAAGAAAATGACTTCGAGCGTGCCGGAGGTTTCGCAGAGACGGTCTGCAACTTTGACACCTGCCAAGATGTGCACAGGGCTCTGATTGGTGTCGGGTAGGAGTATCCGTTGTACGTTGGGCATGCAGTCGTCCTTGTCAAAAATGGTCGTCACGGGTGTGGGCCGGATCAGGGTTTCGGAGCTTGTCTCGCTTCCTCTGATAGATCAAGTGATGGGGTTGAATGCCCCTCGGTTGTCGCTAGCTCAATTAACACGCTCCTGCGCAAGAGCGAGGTGTGAGCCGTCAATTGAAAGGTGGTAGTGGCAAGCAGCGTCTGACCTTACACTGGGCTTCCCTTTGACGCGCTTGGACTGTTCAATGAGTTTTCCATCCGACATCAAGCTGGCCATGCGGCAGTGTATTCTCAACGTGCTTTGGCCAAAGGACGACATCCTGAGTTTTTTTGGCAGCAACAGCTGTACCAAGGCAGATATTAACGCCTTGGGTGATTACAAGGCGCTCTCCCGCTCAGCGATCGTTGACGCGATGTTTACTCACTTAAGCCAGAAGCCAGATGAGGGACTGGGTCAGTTTAGGGCGATGTTACAGACGCTTGTCACGTGGACGCATTTTGACGAGTACTACTTTGATCGGCTGCAAAAGTTGGATCGTGTGCATGCTCAGAATGCGATCACGCACCTTAAGCAATTGCAGGAAATTCGTGACCATAAACTCCAGGAACTCAGAAAAGAGCGGGAGCGGCGTGAGTCGGAAAATCGAACAGCCAAATCTACCCTGCCAGACCTCCAGAAGCAGTTCATTTCGCTGCTTCAGGGCGAGCAAACTGGAAGTAAGCGCGGGTATGCTTTGGAGCGAATACTTCATGAGCTCGCTCGCGTCTCTTCGTTGGAGGTGACCGAGGCATTTCGAGAAAGGGGTGAGCAGATTGACGGAGCCATCAAATACGACGGGGAGCACTACCTCATCGAGGCGAAGTGGCAAGAAAAGGCGGCTGCAAACGAGTCGGTGTATCAGTTTGCGGGCAAGGTTGAAGGCAAGATGTATGGCCGAGGTCTCTTCATCTCGATCCACGGTTTCAGTGAGCAGGTTGTGAACTCGCTGATCGCCGGAAAAGCTATCAAGACGGTGTTCATCGACGGGGCCGATCTCATACTCGTATTAGAAGGATTGCTGACGTTCACACAGATGCTGGATTGCAAGATCAAGGCTGCTCAAACACGAGGCTTGATCTACGTTGACGCCATGTCCGGAAGGGCAAAGCTATAGAGCCCCAGTTCACTGGCCTAAACGGCTCTCACGGCATGGGCTCTGCCCAATGCGAGTCGTAAACCTATCGCCCAAAAAAGGTTCTCTCCGGTGCTGCTCCGTGCATGGAGTAGGGTGCCGTCTGGACGATGGTAGTGAATTACCAATAAAGTGCGGCGAAAGTCTCCAGCCAGCGGCTTTCCAGTTCCCCCAGTTCTCTTTGACTAGATTGCTAACGAAGCTAAGTCGTGGGCAATCAAGCTTCAGACGGCCTTACAAGGATAAGCGACTCGTCACCCTGCTCGTAAACCTCTGGTATAGCCTCCTCACTAGGGAACTCCATGGCAACCAAAGCTTTTGCTTGTTGAAAAGCACGGTAGATGGAATGGCCGAATCCAATAGCTGAGTAGAACTGCGCGGCGAAGATACGAGCGGGCAGATCGCCCACATCGCGATTCATGCCTATCGCTGCTGGTACGTGGCGGATGAGTCGCTGAAAGTCACCGTAGCTGAGACGACCAAACCACTGGATCTGGCGTATCAGGAAATCATAATCGGAGCAGGGGCCTTTGCGGCGCTTGCTGTTCTAGTCACTTTAAAGGAGCTAATTTCGTGACCGACAACCAGAAACCAAGCAATAACGAACAAACACGCGTTCCGCCACCGCCGCCGACCACTGAGTATCAACGAAGATCCGAGGAGCCTCCTGTTAATCGTCAGGCCCCTGTAGATCGGCGTCGCTGAGGAAGCTCCGCAGCCAAGTAAGCACTGTACGTGCGTATATTGATCGTTCTCCGAACCTAGGAGAACGGTCGCTTGACTGTGAAACGAGGTTTATCAGGCTGTCACCTGGCAGTTCAGCGGATGGTACTGGTAATACGAGTCTTGGGTGCAGTGAGTACGTGTTATGCGATCCAGCGCTCGGCAGGCTAGGTATCTGAGGTGGGAGCCATGTCCCGGCCCAATATGTTTACACCAGCCCTGGACTTCCAATAGCTTAACTCTGCCGAGATACGCTGGGTGGAGGTTTTGCAGCGGTGCCGACGGTTGAAATATTCTTTATGCTGGTCTCAGGCTTGATGAGCCCGCTATTGGAGTTCTCCAACCTCAGCAACGCTACCAGTGACTCTGCCGAATGACCTTAGTGCCGTTGACCTCGTGGCAACCGACAAGAACATTTCTTCGCGGATATAACTCCTCTCTAGGCATTTCGTGCCTTCGCAACCTATCTCCATTGTGCGCCGCAATTGTCGGTAATGATTTCATTACGCTATCATGAGGCGGGACTGAGCGTACGACGCTTGGCATTTGATTAATGAATCATGGATGAGAAGCCAGTGACTTCAGCAGAGCCGAATTTTTTGTTGGCAAAAGCAAAGCATACCGTCGAGCGCAAACGGCGGGCACGCATAGTAAAGATGATTCTTCCTGGGCTGTTGGGCGTATTATTGTTTGTAATACATTCAGTCCTCTCTCCAATGCTTAACTACAATTTAACTGTGCCGTTTGGGTTGCTGTCTATCGTTTTAATTGGAGTGTCGGCAGGCTTTGTTGTCGTGACGTATCTTCAGACTGGCTTCGCTCTCTCAAAGGAAATCGAAGTAGAGGCTGAGCTGGCTGTTCTAAGAGAGCCGAGCTCTTTGGGTGGCATTGAATCAATTCTTGGTTCGGTGAGGAAAGTCGTTAAAAGTGATAGTCAAGAGTCTTTGTCTGACGATTTGAGAGCGTTACGAGAGGAAATTCAGCGGCTCAAAGTTGAGGTCGATAAAAATTCCTATTTACGCGTGGGTGAGCCTGACCATGAATCTATGCGCCAATTTCTGGACGACTCTGCGGCAGAGGTTGCTGTAAAGGCACACTCTCTTTTGGCAGCTGAAGTGACCCGACAGGTAAAGTCTGATTATATGAATCTACGTTTCGATGAATGTCGGGCGCGGTTACTCCAAGAGATTCGCGATCTCAACCGCAAAGGCAACACCAATCTGGCAATTGGGGCGGGGATTTCTACTATCGGCATACTTCTTTTAGGTGTGACTCTTGTATATGAAGTGACCGAGAGCAGAGATATGCTAACGTTGGCGTCTCATTATTTGCCAAGGTTGTCGCTGATTATATTGATTGAGGTTTTCGCGTATTTCTTCCTGCGCCTATATAAGTCAGGGCTTGTGGAGGTTAAATATTTTCAAAATGAGCTGACGAACATTGAAGCTAGGCAGATTTCTATGGAGGCTGCCCGAGAAGCAGGAGACAACGCTTTGATCGGAGTGGTAGTGACGAAACTTGCGAATACGGAGCGCAACCATATTCTCACAAAAGATCAAACGACAGTTGAGCTTGAAAAGGCTAAGCTTGAGAGCGAATCTAAAGTGGCTTTTGGTAAGTTTGTCACCGATTTTTTCCAGAAAGTGAAACCATCAAAGGAATGATCGGAAGGTATTGAGTAACTGACCTAGCGATGCAACTGAACTCGTCTGATTTACACGACGTCGACAATTGAACCGCCCCCAACCGAGACTGCAGATTAGCCACATAGTGAAGCGTCCATCGCTTGCGGCCTCGCACTCAGCGTTCAAATTTGGGGCTTTGTACCGCTATTCGTGCTGTCGTGTAGGCGTTAGCGAACTCGTACTGGTCAATCGTGCCCCTCGTTAGGCTCTCATTGAGCTCAGTAAAGATTCGTAAACCTTCGCCAGCCTCTACGGATTCCAACTGAGCACATTTTGAACCTAGCAGCTGGATGGCGACCATCTCTAGACGTTCGTCCATGTAGTCACCATGGTGGGACTCGACCAACAGCCTGTAAACCGCCCAAAGTCGTTTGGCGCAAGCCTTCGACAAATGGCCCATGAGTGCCGAGGTGATGATCAGAAGGACTATGGTCTCAAGGGCCTGATCAGGAGCATCCTTTTTCATGGCTGCTTTGATATGCCAGTGCCGCATCAGCGAAGCTAGTCCAATCTCAGGAAGCTGAGCATGCTCCACCAGTACATGCAACGCCGATGCTGCATGCCCCAGCGATTTTTCAAAGGGTACGCGGTAATCCCAGAGCGCCGAGATCATTGAAATGAACCCAGGTTCTGCATCAAGGATTGCTACGCCTTGACGTACGGTTCGTGCAGTAAAGACAGCCGGAGGAAGTAACTGCACAATTTCGGATAGCTGTACGATTATCCCGACCCGCCATTCGCACAGCTGGGCAATTTTGCCCGCTTTTTCAAGTGGTGAAAGCTGCCCAACTTCTGTCAGGGCGTAAAGGACGTCAAGTGTGCAGAAGCCATCCACCTTGGAACCTGCGGCGCAAAAAATGCGCAGCGCTTCGTCATCAGAATAGAGCCGGTACCGTTCTGGCTCTTTGGCGCATATCTCCGCCATTTCGCTGTTGCTTCGCCCAATGACTTTTGAAGGCAGTGCTTCGTTTGCTTCTTCTGACGAGGAGGGCTGGAGGATGGAAGCGAGATGGGCTTTCAAGGCGTTCTGTAGTGCCAAGCACTTGCTTCGCATCGGGCTTCCGAATACAGGATTCGTGAACTCGGCAAGCTCCTCCATTGCGGCTCTGGCCACTGCAATTTGACCGAAGAAAGTGATGACGGCGTCGATGAGCCCCAAATCATTGAGGACTAGCAGCGCTGTCCAATCCAGCAGAGGCACACGCTTGCGCAGGGAATCGGCACCGGCGGGTTGCCAGCCAATATCGTTGACCATCGCCAAGTGATACTGGCGATCATCGCGGCTGGACACTTTGGCAACTTCCCACAGATGCACGATATCGCAAATGCAGGACAGCACCAGTCGCGGGCGCCATGAGAAAGGGATGGTGGATAATCCCTGCCGGAGGGAGCGCTCCAACCGTTTCTGGAACGCTTCTCTGTCGGGCGTCAGCCCAGTCAGTGCTTTTAGGCTTTCAACCAACTCCCTGCCAGAGGCGCCATCTCGAACCTCGCCTCTCCAGAGCATCCGGGAATTCGGAAAATTTCTGAAGAATGCATCAGCGCGTGTTCGGAATTGCTCCCTATCCTTAGCAAGGTCGATGTCACTGCGTCCACCCAGGGTACCGATCAGGTGCATCATCAAATAGGTGCCTTCCTGGCTCTCTACGCTCTGATCCACCAGTTCGCCTGCTCGCAGGGCCAGCTCCAATAGTCTGTCGCTCGTTGGGTCGGAAAACTGAATGAGAAAGAACAGTAACTTCACGAACTCCAGCTGTTCTCCTTTGGACTTTGCAGTTTCGAGAGCCCTCTCCGCCGCCTCTACGGCGTCATCGAGGTAGCCGCAGCGAGTGGCGATCGTGGCATAGGTGTTCAGAGCCAGTGGGTCGTCGGATCCTGTAGCAACAATTTTCAACAACCGATCGCGCGCTTTTTCCGTTTCGCCTAGATGATCAAGTGCCAATGCCTCGAAGGCCCCCATTCGATCACCCGACTCAACGCGGACTTTATTGCTTTGACACAGTTCTACGATGCCCTGCCAATCTTTCAAAGCTACCAACGCCATCCCGAGGCGCGCCGCCATCGCAGGCGAGAGTACGTAGTGCTCTGTTATTCTTTCGGCGAGTCGAACACACTCCATCGCACTGTCTGAATCGGTGGGATCAAGCTCGTGGATGAGTGTGAGTGCAATGCTCACGGGCTGATCCAATTCCTCATACCGTGCCTGCAGCGTCTTCAAAGCTTCATCTTTGGCCAACCTGCTCATCTCCAACTGGAGATAAAAATGTGCGAGGGCGGCTTGGGGAGCTAAATCAGGATCTGATTCGAGCAGACTCATCCACTGTTTCACTAGGCCAGGCTGAACTGATTTGTGAGCAGAAATCGAGGCGGCGGTGACAGCCGAGCCAAAAAGGGGATGGCTGCGTTCCACGGTGCCGACGTATGTGCCAAAGCTTTGGTAGCATGCCCGGAATTTACGGGTCTCATATAGCAAGAGCGTGTTCCAGAGATGCTTGTCAGGTGAGTCGGGCAACTGATCATTTGCCGACAATGCGAGGGTGAAGTCCGATAACTGACCCGCAATGCTCCGTAAGACCTCATGGATATGAGGCAAGTCCGGGCGCTTCTGCACAGCATCCTTCAGGTCTGCAAGTATCGACTCTGCCTTTCCGAGTGCCGACGCTGTAGCCCCCCATATGTCGACAAGCTGCTCTATGTTGGAATCCCACCCTGACGCCTTTATAGATAACACCGCGTCGTTAATCGCAGCCCAAGCCTCCTCAAGCTTCTGAAGGTTTACACCCGGAAGACCTGCGGGTGGGATAGATTCACGTCGCTGCGTACTGGCGGTGGCCAAAGCTAGGGAAAATTTGGCTCGGGCCCTAAGCAAAAGTAACAGTTCACGTATGTCATCGGATGCCTCGCAGGCTGCAAGGCCCGCTTCGCAGTCAGTCAGGGCATCTGCAGGCTGCTCAGACAACCAATGTGCAAACGCTCTAGCGAAAGACCGTTGAGGTTCTGGCAGCAAATCAGCCAGCTCAATGGCCAGCTCATAATGCCCTTGCACAGCATGGAGTCGGGAACGAACAGCGATGACTATTGGGTCTTCACCCTCCAGCAGATCATGCAGCTCAGCAAGCGATTCGTTATCGTGTTCGAATCTGATGCGGATCTCTGCTTCCACCAAAGCGGCTCGGTACTTGGGCAAAGGCGTTGCCTCATACGCGTTCTGGTATGAAGAGGCTGCCGCTTCGTTATCCCCGGTTTGAACCTGCCAGTTGCCACGTAGACGCCAATATTCTGCGCGCTCCAGCGTGGTCGAGTTTTCGAGCTTTGGCTCTGCCTCGTCGAGCTGTATCTTCGCTCGATCCAGCGCAGTTACTTGGAGATCCGCTTTGGCCTGAGTCAAATTCCAGGCAAGCGTGCCCCGAGCTGGGTTAACCCAGTAGTCTTCCGTTGAGCCTGCCAAGGCGTTCATCAGCGCAGGCCCTCTTGCAGCCACACCTTCTACCACCCCCTGAACCAAGGTTAAGCGGTCATCTGCTTGCATCCCAGGGTGGGTTTGCTGAGCGCGCTGGCTAAGGACGTGCCCTACGCGAGACAGTTCGTTCTGGTGACGAATGCCCTCAGAGAGATCCGTAGTCCTTTTCAGAATGTTTTTTGTTGGCGCGCGAAGGGTGACGTATTTCTGTTCGGCAGATAGATCATCGACGGTGATGCGGATCAGCTCATCCCTAAGCCAAACGTAGTAAAGAGGGCAGTCAACAGGATCTTCATTTACCGAAAGGTCGCAGATCACTAGGAGCACCGGTTCAACGGCTCTGGCGTAATAGCGGACAGTGGTGGCTTTCAGAGTCACCGAAATGTATTCGCCATCCGCCGTCAGGCTAGGAGAGCGGGTGCCTTTAAGTTGGATACGAAAAATATCCGTCGCGCGTTGATTCGGCGTGGTCTGCACCTGGAAGTCATAGCCATAGTCGTCAGTCCCTTCTAGGCTTTGCACCCGCCAATCCTTGGGATGACGAGCCATCAGACAACGTGTTGCATCTGCATTGATGTCGTGCTGATCACCCGTCCCTGGTAAAGGCCCATCAACTGGCATGGTGCTTCCTCGGCATAATCAAAAGGGCGCAGATGGCGTAAAAAAGGCGTTCTCGGTGCATTTTGTTTAGGAGTATACAGCCCTCTAAACGGGGCTTGGGGTCACCTACGTGATCAATATCTCTGTGTCTGGACTGATAGGCAGGTTGGGCGCATACCTGTCTCGCACAAGACTGCCCAAGGTTATCCGAGTTCCGGCCTTTCCAAAGCGCCTCGTAATGGCTTCTGATGCTAGCCCGGTTAATGCATGCCGGCGGAACGATACCCTACCTAAAGCATCCGGCTAGGTGGGCTCTCACTGGGCCCATCCGCCCCTGTCACTCCCAATTGTCCCCCGGGCCTATCTACGCCTTCGATGTGCCAAGCTCCTCAAAAGGCCGGATAGCCCGTGCGTTATCGAGCCAGTCCTCAGGGTCTTCAAGTTTCTCTCTGATGTAGTCGCCGTCGCGATTGCGGTAGCCGAAGGCCAAGTACCGAAGATTTTCACGGTGGATCATGTAAGCCGCCGTGACCCTAGCCTCGGAGGCATACTCTGCTCCATCGAAGACGGGGGCGAGCAGGCCCATTCTGGCCAGCGTGAGCTCAGTCTGCTCTCGCACAAACTCGACGAAAAGTTGCTGTGGGTCTGCCACCTCTGCTTTGAGCTCCTTAGGCCTGCCATCTTCATGTTCGAGGCCGTATAGGTAAGCCGTCCCCTGAGATTCCACAAACAACACATTCTTGAAAACCCGACATGCCCCTCCAGGCTCGCAAGCCTTAATGTCAGCGAGCCAAAGCTCGTCATGCTGCGAGTCTGGGAAACGCCCAGCGAAACGCGGGTTTGAGGCTGAGTAGATGGTGGCTGGTGTGATGCTGTCCTGCATGGCTGCGCTCCCAAAAATGCCGTCGAGTGTCGTCCGTCATCGAGTGTAGTCGCTCACGGTGACGATTAATGACGACTATTCTGGCCATGGACTTGGGCGTTGAGGTGTAGGCTAGAATCTGCCCCGTCACGAACGAGGAGTGTCGATGGCATGCTAGGCGTTCACTTCTAGGGTTTGCTGGCTTGGAGCTTTCGAGCAGGACAGCCCATTCGCGCAGCACAATATAGGAGATAAGCCATGCCGCTCGGCTACGATCCAAATGCCCCCAAACAGGCTGTCAGTGTTCTCGTGAACGGTGACCTTCTGGAGAGGGCAGCGCTCATCGACCTGAACCTCTCCGCCGTTTTAGAAAGCGCCATAGCTGAAGCTGTCGATCGGTTTCATGAAGCTGAGCAGGGCCTTGGAGAAAACCGAGACGTCATACTTGACGAATCAGTAGGTCAGATTGACCCCAATGTGCTGGGGGCAGCTATTGGTGTTTTCGGTAACGCGACTCTCGCGAAAAAATGGCTGATCACTCCAGCGAGAGCGCTGGGCAACAAGCGCCCAGTAGAGGCGGATATTGAACAGGTCATGGATCTGATAGCGCGAATAGAAAACGGCTTTGGTGCCTAGTAAATCGCGTCAGTTTGCCGCCTGGAACCATGCCCGAAATCACCTCAAGCCCACTCCTTGATCAAAGCTCATGCCAATGCCGCTGAACGGTGGATCTTGGAAGCCCCAGTTCTTTCGCTACCTCGACCTGCGTCAGCCCCTGGCTTTTGAGCTTCTGGACGTCCGCGCGCGTAGCCGCAGCGCGGATGCTTGTTGGGTGAGTGCTATCCACGGCCAGTGCCGATGCTGGTGGAGTTTGATCCGCCAGCCCGAGGGCCTCCAATTCGCCGAGTGCCTGGAGCAGCACCGCTCTTGGTGAGTCACGTGAATCAGAGGCAGTAGCAACGGCTATTAGAGCAGAGGGTGAGAGGCCCAGCGTATGGGCTAGGTCTGCTGCTACTTTGAGTGTCGGTGTGGTCTTCCCGCTTTCTAGCTGGCTGACGTGCGACGCGGCCACCGTGCCGCTGAGGTCTTTTTGCGTAAAACCTTTGGCCAGGCGAATGACGCGCAGCGCGGCGGCGAAGCCAGTTTGAATCGACATTAGGCCTTCTCAAAAGGAGACGGTATGCCTCGTTTGCCTGCGCCCGAACAAATCTATATATTGATCCGAATGGGTTTTGCTCGTCTCCATGGCTAGCTCCTGGCATGCCGCACGGCGCGGCATTTCAGCAACATGCCTGCGATGGATTCCATGGTGAGGGGTGGCGCGCCCTCCTGGGCTCGTGCCCAGGCGCAATTAAGACTCAAATCGCTTTATGTACAGGGTAGGTACTAAGGAACGCTAGGATGTCAGATCTGAAGAAAGTAACTGTCACTGTTAAGAATTTTGAGTCCAGCTCTTCCGACGACTATGCGCGTCTTTACAAAAAGGTTCGTCTTTTAGATTCGTCTGGGAAAAATGTTTATTTTAAAAATCTAATTGTTCCAAAGTACCTTGAGCGTCGAGGTGCATTTGCACAGGACGTGTTGAGAACTTGGTATATAAAAAGCGTTCATAAATCCGCAGTGGTATTGGTAGCGTTTGAAACCCAGAACGGTACGGTTGAATATGACCTTGATGAAGTTCGAAACTTGTCCCGCAGGGGCCTCTGGTGGGGAGTCCTGATTGGTATCGCCGCAATTCCTGCTGGATGCATTGTGGCAATTGCGACTTATGGGGTCGGCCTAGCGTTAATCCCTTTTGCTTTTTATCAAGCATATATGCAGGTTTTCAAAATTCCGGCTCGGTTGAGTCGTGAGCAATTGCTTCGAGACTTTTCTCTGCACGGCATTCGCGTAGATGAGGGTTGGTCTCGTTAAGTCTTTGGGGCGAAGGTGCTCAAACGGCCTAAAGTTATGAGCAGGTGCTCGTATCGCTGCTCAAAGTCAATCTGCTCCGAGCTTCAATATACCGATAAAGCGTCAATTAGAAGACCCATACACCGCCAAGCGGCTGTTCTAAGGTTGGCCAAAAATGCCGTCCCGGCTCGTTATCTGGGAGGCAAGGGTTCCCTGATGAAGATTTTGATTTACTCGGATCTGCATAACGAATTCGACTGCTTTGCCCCACCCGATATCGATGTTGACCTGGTCGTCCTGGCTGGGGATATCGATCTCCTGCACCGAGGGGTGAGGTGGGCAAATGACGCGTTCACGAGTGATGTGATTTATTGCAGCGGTAACCACGAGTTCTACAAAGGTCATCTCACTCGTACTCGTGAAAAAATGGAGGCAGCAGCGGCCTCCCATGTGCATGTCCTGGACAACCAGGTCTGGACGTCGGGCAGTGTCCGATTTCTTGTCGCGACCGGTTGGACAGATTTCTCCGGAACTGGTGATGTGATGGCTGCTTCCAGCGCGTGCGTGCGGGAAATGAATGACTTTCGAATGATCCGTACGGGTAGCGAATACCGTCGCATTCGTCCTACGGATCTCATTGAGAAAAATCGAACAACTTACGAGTTTCTGCGCGAGCAGCTCGCGATTCGCTATGTCGGCAAGACGGTAGTCATCACTCATCATTGCCCTATCCAAGAGGCCTCTGGGTCAGAGCATTCAGGACATTTGAGCGCCGGCTATTTCAATCGTTGGCACCAGTTAGTTGACCAAGCCGACGTCTGGATCTTCGGGCATACCCACCATTCGCTCGATCAGTTTTTTGGGCAGTGCCGGCTGATCTCGAACCCTCGGGGATACCCGTCCGAAGAAACGGGCTTTGACCCTAGCAAGATTCTGGAGATTTAAAGTGTCGAAAGTAGTGAGGAGCTCGGCGGGTGACGTGACTCCCATCCCTCTACAAGTCTTAGCTGCGAAGCGTATCAAGTGGGGCGTTGTCATCGATGCATACCTTACCGATGTTGCGAGGGTAGGATCACGATACTCAGCCATGGTCTTCTCGGATCGTGCGGGTCTGATAGAGGACGGAGAGACCGTCGCCACTCCCCCCGCCAAGCCTGTCGCTGAGCAGCAGGGCTTCGTATTGCTCCGGAGCATTAGTGGTCGTGATCATTACGTCGTTGTGAATTGGCTCGAAGCCGATGAGGCCAGCACTCCTGCCAGTCCATGAAATGATCCGGATCATGAGTCTTGGGGCGGTTTATGGCGGGGATGTATGCCCCCGTATGAGGCAATCGCTTTCGCGCAGGCGATGTCCGGATCACTGCCTATGAACTGTCGATACCCAGTTCAGGATGCTTTTGAAGCTTTCCTAGGTGGTCGCTGAGGTGTTAACAGGGTAGTGCACGCGGTCACTTATGCTGCTTGCCAGCAACGTTGGCTTTCCATTTTTGGACAAAATATCACGCTCATGATCGCAGCTATCCTTTGGCAGAAGCGGCTTGGAAAACACGCATCTCAGAAAGTTGTAAACCTCTTTTTTCACGTGTTAACCACCTCGGTTTACAAGTCGGAAAACCGGTTTACAGTCCTATGATTCCTAGGGGCACGTCCTGATTGAAGTCATTGGCGGAACAGACTCGGGTGGCCTCCAGCGGCTTTTCGCGCCGAGCACTCATGGCGTTTGAATCAGGTTGGTCAGGAGAAAGAGTATTATGATTTCAGCCGCCGTATTCGATGCATTTGGTACCGTTGTTCGTATTCGCCGACGCACCAACCCTTACGGTGCTTTGTTCAGAGAAGGCCGTCGACAGGGGGTGATGCTCGCACCCAACAGCGCTCATTTTGCGATGACGACAAACCTCACTTTTGATCAGATGGCTGATCATCTGAGTATTGAGCTTTCTCCCTACAAGCGAGCCGAGCTGAATGATGCGTTGGGGAAGGAGCTGGCATCCATAGAGCCATACCCAGATGCACTCGAAGCGATTTCCAGGCTCCAGGAAGCCGGGGTCATGATTGGCATCTGTTCGAATCTGGCCCAGCCCTTCGGCCCTGTGATCAGGAAGGCCCTTCCGCATGTGCAGTGTCACGCGTTCAGTTACGAGCTTGGAGTTATGAAGCCCAATCCTGAGATCTATCTGGCCGTATGCCGAGAGATGGGCGTGGAGGCGGGTTATCGCTACGACGGAAAAGGGAGGGTGGTGATGATTGGTGATTCGAGAAAGTGTGACAGAGATGGCCCTGGCGGTGTGGGGATAATGGGGTACCACTTGGATCGGTCAGGTTTGGGACAGATCAGCGACCTCATGCAGTTCGCTAAACGGGTCATCGGGCACGACTGTGCTGGGTGAGTGGTAAGCATCCTAAATGGCGGCCAGGCGACTCATTCAAGGGATGGCTCAGGCAGCCGTTGAGCTCACCTAAATACCGGGAAGACCGTCCTTGGCACGTTGCTAATGAACCCCAAATTAGGGGGGGGGTAGTGACCTTTTTAGAGTGCACCGAAATTCTATTTATTGGGGACAACGTCAGACAAATTTACGTTTCTGCGACATTTAATGTCACTTTAAGTTTTTTTTGCACCCCCCCCCCTCTTGAAAATTTTAAAGCGAGACGGAGCTCTTATATTTGAGAGCAAGGAAAAAGCTCGGTGGTGATGCTGCCGACGATTTCTGTTCAGGCGTGGTGACATGGCCACGCTTGATGCTTTTGATCTTCAAGGCTTTGGAGGTCTCTGGTGCCTTGCCTTGCCGATAGGCAAAGGCTGGCGGGGGAGGTCGGTATTTCGGCCAAAGGCCGCTGCTTTTGCTTTTGACTCCAAACAAGGAATCTGACTCACACAAAAATCCTGAGTAGGGTAGCTGCATCTGAAATGTCACCCATGTCGTACAACACGGTTTGGATGAGCTCGTCCCGCATTTTGCGCTAGCGATGCTCAAAAACCTTAAGTGGCTTCGGGCCCAGGCCTACTTCGATCCTTTCTAGGTTTGCGCCCGGAAAGAAGGGCCAACAATTCGAAGGCGGTATTACTGGGTGGGGTGATTGCGATGAGGAGGTTGGTTGGACGGCAATGTTGAGAAGCTTTTGTGGGAAAGGGCCGTGCAGGCTTATGGCGATTCAGTGGTGGACACGCTGAACCAAGACATCAATCAGATTAGCGATCTGAACGGCAAGAACATCGAGAATGCGAAGTCATCGTTGGCAGCTTGCGTAGCGCTGGATGAAGAGGCTATCCGGCTTCAGCGCCGTGTAGGTGGATTCAGGATTTAGGGAGGAACAATTGCCAATGTATCCGTACGGCATGAAATTTGAGGGAAGTGGTACTTATCACGCCTGACTGACTACGTTTTGACAGCTGCCCATGTAAGGTGCAATTGTGCATCCTGCATGGGCAGTGAGCGGGTACTCTCGTATAGCGATATCTCAAAATGAATCATAGATATCGGCAAACATCTTCCCTAGCAGATATTTGTTGTGGTTGGCTCGATCAAATCTTAATAGTTCAGATTCATTAAATGAGAGTCCGAGCTGGGTGTTTATTTTGGCTTCTTCGAGATTTCTTTTCGCAATAAAGAAATCAATGGCTTCCATTAATAGGATGTCATAGCGCTCATTTACTATGAATGTCTTAAGAGAGTTCTGGGATTTTTCACACTCATCCGGGGCGCGCGCGACGATTTTTACACCATTGTCATCACCAGTTATTGCATCAGAAAGGCCAGCAGGGTTTCCGGAACTGACGAGTTGGAACTTGATTTGTTCGTCGTCAAATAGCGGATTCAGATGAGGATTTTTGAAGAAGTCTTTCTTCCCTTTCAAGCTGGAGTTGCAACTTGAGCAGCTCGGAACGAGATTGTATAAGGTTAATGCAAGGTGCGGGTATTCATCTTTATAGAAAAAATGATCCAGCGTAGGTCGGAATGATCCTCCCTTGGTTTTTATGGTGAACGCATAAGCATGATTGCAATACGGACAGATTCTTGTCTTGGATTTCTTGCATAGCGCGTAGGCATTCCATTGTCCGTATTTGCTGATAAATTTTTCGTAATTAAATATTTGCTCAAGATCTTTTATGAGAAGTGCTTTTTGATCACCTAGTTCTTCAGAGTAGGATTCCAGGATTTCCATGCTTTTTAGAAGGTCTGAAAGCTTGGAAGAAGTTATGAGTTCTCTCGTGTTGCATACAAAGTAAAATGCCGGTTTTCTTGGGCCGCACTCTTCATGTTGAGCATCAATAAAGTCTTGAATGATTTTATTGAGGTATTTCTCGTGGTCTTTTTCTGCTGCTTTCCAGTTGTCACGTATGGCAGCTATCAATTTTCACCTCGGTGGCGATTTGCAATATGGTCTACTTCAGCCTTGATGATGGGGTTATCAATGCTTTCAATTACGAATTTGTCAATTTCGCTCGCGTGACCTGATTTTATCGATTCGACTGCCGACTTGATTTTTGCAGATGCAAACTCTCCAATGGTCTTGGCTCCGAATGACTGAGTAAGCAATGTGTGTAATGGGGCTGCAAATGCGCTGGGTGCATCAGTCTCACCAAGAGATTCCATTCGGCAAACGAATTGCTTAGGTATATCAGTTGCGAGTAGTGGCGAGTGGGTGGCAATGATCAATTGGAGAGATGAAATTCCTTCTCGGCATTTTAAGTTTGATAACATTCGATTTAGTTGCTCTATGTACTTGCGCTGCCATTCTAAATGCAAGAAGGCATCTCCTTCATCAATCAAGAGTAGAATTTTCTTCAACCCTTTTTTTGAATATGATGAAATTGTCTCTGAAATGAGTGCGAGTTGTGCGATTACAGCAAATTGCCCGGAGCTCATATTTTGGAAGCCGACATCGAAGAAACGCTCAAGATTTGACTGTTTCAGAATAGATGAGTCTTCATAAGGCTCTAGGGCGATTTCCGAATACGCCTGACTGCCAAGTTTGGTATCGGCAGAGCGTTGTTTCATGAAGAATTCAAGGGATTCTATGTCGCTCAAAAACTCTGCTGTCCATTGGGTTTGAGCACCCAGGAACCACTGGTCACGTAATTCAAGGGCATCAAAAATTATAAAACGTATGTCCTTTTTATTTCTCCGGATGTCTTTGAGCAAATGGTTGATTACCGCAAGTAGGGCAAATAGATTGTGTTCGCTTGTAGCTCGCGACTTAAGTTGGCGGTAAAGCAAGCTTGCGGAATCTTCAATAACCTTCTTTTTTAATTTTTCTTTTTCTAGCTGGCGTTGCTCCTCAGCTTCCATTGACTCGATTGGGCTGACGGACTCTAATGTAGCGACCAATTTAACTGAGCGACTTTCGTCGAGAAGGTTAAATAAGTCGGGAAACATATCCATAAGTGCAAAAGGGATATTCTCTTCATTCGGGTAATTTTGCACCATTAGAACGTCCACGAGGGATTTGCATACATCCCTCACATTGATTCTGCTTACAGCATATAATTTGGGGGAGATATCGAATTCTGCGAGAATATCTGTGTGATGGCGTAAGTCAAATGCCGAGAGTGATTCGCCCCATTTTGGTGATATGTCTACGAAATTTCTAGTTGCATGAGGGCGGCGGCCTGACTGTACTGGGGCGTAATAAATTACTCCCCACTTGCTGCGCATTTCTGCAAACGACAAGCTTTTTCCGTTGTCGAGGTGGATTTCGCTGGAGTAATGGTCTCTCTTTGCTGAGGGTAGGAACTTTCTGATTATTTTCCTGAATATAGATGTTTTGCCCGAGCCATTGTTGCCGATAATTAGCGATATTGAGTCGACGTCAAAAATATTAGGTGTGCCTTCAGTGGCAAGATTTAGGCTGATCACGTGGTCATCTACTTCGATCTTACTTATCATTTCCATGGGCTCATGTGTTATCGAAATCTATTGAGGACGGCTCGCGTAATTCACTCGTTTGTTACTAAAGCCTTGCTCTGTTTCCACTGGCGAAGGATTACTGGGATGACGATCAGATACAGGTGCATACACCTGTTAGTCGAAAGCACCTGGCTGGTCGACCTCATACCAAGGAATTAACCGATATCGGCCAGCAAATGGTCGAGCATCTTCTGCACTGAAACCGGTAGCTCCTCATCCCGGCAGGAGACGTACATCCGCCGGATGGCCCAGGCATTGCCGAGCGGCACAAGCCGAAGGTTCAGCTCCTGAGCGAAGGCTTCGGCGGCAATCTTGGGGAGGATGCCGATGCCCAGACCTGCCTCGATCATCTTGCAGATCGCCTCGAAGCTCTTCACCTACACGCGTAATCGAAGCTTCTTGCCCTCGGCCTCCGCCGCCCCCTCCAGAAGCTTGAGCATCGCGGTGTTGCTCTCCAAAACCACAAGATCTGAGTCAACCAGGTCAGAGAGGCTCAACCGACGCAGGCCCAGGGCAGCATGTTGCGGCATGATGCAGGATTCAAATGCCTTGTTACAGCTCTTATCCGAATTGCTGGGGATCGAGGGTAGGCACTGCCCTTCTTGGCTATCCCTGATTTAAAGCCCTGTTGTTGGCATCTTATGGGCGCTGGTTCTAATATGATGACGTTTTGCCATTGAGTCGGCGGAGGCGGAGTAGTGGCCTCCACCGTCACGGATGAAGCTCCTATAAGCTCAGCATGCCGACATCAGGATATCCCTGGGCGGGCGGTCAGGCTTCGGAGTGAATTAAGTCCCCACTGACATCGCGCTTGCAAAGGTACTGCGAGCATCGCTGCGGCGCCGGTCAATGCCAGTAAGCATGGTCGGGTCAAGTCAAGGAGCAAGAGTTTGACGACTGTTAATGTCCAATTTCGCACCGAGGAGGAAGACCGCCAGCTGCGAGAAGAGAACCCCGATACCCCTGAACTCTTCGCGTTTGACTGCGGCCAGCTACCTTTCGAGCGAATGGGAGACGCTCATTTTGAGCTGCTCCTGGCAGACCTCTACGCTGCGCGTGCGGACGATGGTTCGGAAGACTGGTATGACGAAGCCCGCCGGCTAAACGACGGTGCCGATCAAGGGCGTGATGTCATCTTGCTCGATGATTCAGCGCCGGTCGGCGTGATCCAGTGCAAGCGATACAACGGCATCGTTACCCTCGCCATGATCATTCAGGAGATCTGTAAATTCTTCCTCTACGCGACGATCAAGCCCGGCATCGCATCTGCGCCAGGTGAGCCATTCCGCTATTACGTTGCAGTATCTGACCGGGCGGCGGGTAAGCTTTTCGAGTTCATGACAGGAAAGGGGCGCAAACGCTTCGAAGATCTGCGATCAGAATTTGAAGTGAAGGCATTGGCTGCCCGCAAAGGATCCGCGACCTTGAGGAAGCATGCAGCCCTGAAAAATCTCACACAGGCACAGCTGTGTGATTTGGTCTGGGCCAGGATCGACAATCTTCATACCGATCTTCACAAAAAAGACGACCTCTCCCGGCTGGTGGGCGCCTATCCGCACATCAAGTCGACCTACTTCAAGCTTGAGTCCGATTCGGCACAGATCGTAGGTGAGCTGAAAGCGTTCCTCCAATCACGAAATCTGATGGTGAGTCAGGAGGACGAGGAGCTCATTTCCGGAATCCGGACTGAATACATCAAGTTAAAGCTGGGTCAGAATCAGCGTTTCAATCTGGGGCTGTTGCAAGGCGCAGAGCTTCTGCCTTTCATGCGAACCATGCTCCTGCCCAAGGTAGGCACGCTGTTCAATAACTTTGGCTCGCTTCCCGTGATTTTTACCGGCGGAGCCGAGGCGGCAGATCCGGGCGATTGGGCAGAACTTCACCAGCTTGTCGAAACATACGATAGCCAAGCGGTGGTATTCGTAGGTTGTGGTGGGGTGACTGGGGCTCAGCTTGCTGCCTGGAAAAATTCAGATGACATGATTTGGATTGATCCAGACTGGGATCCGGCTCCGCTCCAGAACTACAGGGCCGGATGGTGTTGGGTCAAAGATCCAACGCAGGGTATTTTCAACTGCTATGTGCTCGTGGAAAACGAGACAGGCCAGGCTGAGTACGGGCACGGTAAGGTGTCGCTGCGTCTAGCATTTGAAGACGTTGTCGTCTGGCCAACCTTGGGTAACGATTTTACGAACCCGATATCAAATGCCAGGTCTCAGTTGCGTCGAATAATGGCTAGCCAAAAAGAGGACAATTCGAAGCGGCCCAATCTTGTCCTTGCATCCATTAGTGTCACCAGCCTCGAAAAAGTATTGACCTCGGCATCAGATCACTATGGTCAGCGCATACACTCGACGATTGCCACGGCGATTGCCAACAGTAACCGTGTCGGAGCGTGTCCTACCGAGCTGTACAGTGCCACCGGCATCTTTCCAGCGATCGACGTCGAGTGCGCGACCCGACCAACCCCAGCAACCGTTAATCCCTCTGGACGTGTTATGCGTCGGAGCACCAGTGGTGCTCTTACTTTCACCCTCGACTGGAATGCAGATCTGACCCTGACTGCTGTGAAGGCGCATCGCTTGGTTGCGGGGGCCGTTACAGACGATATGCATCCGATGTCGCTTGAATTTCATGAGCTCTTCAATCGGTATCCTCCGTACCCAGGCTACCTGCCTGCTGTGAAAGCAGAGCTGGATCTGCTCGATACGTTGGTGCAAGGCGCGGGCCTGCCTGACTACTCGGGCTTCACCTACAGAACGTGGTTTGGTGTCAAAGCGGGGGAGGATTTTCCACTGGAGACACTCTGCGCATCTGGAGAGTGCGTCATGAGAACTGTCCAGGCGCTGAGCTACCTCAAAGTACCGCACGCCAGCCAGTGGGTCTGCTCGCCCGACCTGCAGGGACATATCCGGCATGACGACCCTGTGCATGGCGAGGTCAACCTCATGGCTTGGGCAAACAGGAACTATCCCGTCAGACAAATGGAAGGCGACCTGTTCGACTGGGCTCGACAGCCGATTGTGCATCCGAGCCTCATCGTCTTCGCACAGGGTAGGGGAAACGTCGCGGACAAAAAGCCCAGCGATGGGCGTTACGATTACACCAGCCCGCCTACCCCCAAGGGATCAATCACTGAACCCGCGATTGCAAGAAACGTTTATATGTTCAGTTTGGGCGACATTGAATCGGTGTATGACGACCCGTCAGCTCCTTCACCCAATCAGTTCATGCAAGATATTTTTGTTCGGAAGGGGAAGTTAGATGCTCAATGAATTGACTGAAATCATAGGGCGTCGAGCTGAGGATGCCGGCTTCTCCAGAGCCTCCACTCAGCAGTACTTATCGGGCACCAATCAGAACTGGCAGGATGGTGCGATAGGGAATGAACTCGGGTATTGGGAGTCGTCCTTCGCCTCTATTTTATTGGTCAACATCACCACTGAGACCGGTGTCGATGCGATGCGCCAGGCCAAGATTGCAGAGACGTTCTTGGATGCCGCGATTGTCCAGCGCGAGCGCTCAGGTCTCGTTATTGACGGCTACCTGGTGATCGCCGCTACCCAGGTCAATGATCAGTTCAAGGCGTTCATCCTGGATATCGAGAGAGATATCAGATTTGTCAGAAAGCATGTTGTTACCCGGGGTGATGAAGGTTGGGAACGCTATGAGCGAATTACCCCGTTAGGGCTGGAGCGTATTGAAGACAAAGGGGAGGCGGTAGTCTTTTCCTCCGAGAATACCGACTACCTCCAGCTGGTAGAGTTACTGGCGGAAATGGACAGTCAAGAGCTAGCCCAAATTCATGGTAAAGAATGGAATCTCAATGAATAACCTGCCCATCAAATTCCTTGCCGTTACCATCCAGAATTTTCGGGGCATTCCAGATGAGTTGGTGGTGCCGCTGGATGCACCTTTAACCGTTATCCATGCGGCCAACGGCACAGGTAAAAGCACCATTTGTTATGCCTTGGAGTGGTTGATTACCGGCAAGGTCGATGATCTGAACGGGGCGGCACTAGAATGCCAATGGGGTAAGGGTGCTACTACAGTCTCGGCAAAGTGTTTGATCGACGGAAAGCTTCACGTACTTACCCGAACCAATACCTCGCTGTGGATAACCCCCGACGGCGAGAAAAAGAAAAAAATTAACGATGAGTTTCTTCTGGGGATGCTCACGCCCACGTCGGTTTCGGGAAAAAGTACCATCGCATTGCGAAAGGCCAAGCGCGGATGGTTGCGCAATAGTCGGTGGCTCTATTCAAACTCGCTAGCCTTGTTGATTGATAATAATAAGGCCGACGAGCGTCAGCAAATCTTCGCTGACATACTTGGTTTTGGTCATCTCACCAGTACCTTGCGAGATCTGCGCGATTACAGGAAAGCGCTTCCCAATACAAAAGGGCTGGCGGACAAAGTTTCTGGCGTGAATGCTGAAATTGAAACCCTTAAAGCATCCCTGGCTACCAGTTCCCCTGCCAAGGAGGCCGCGCTAGGTAGCCTAGGTGCTATTTTCAAGGCGTTTCCACCAGCAGTCGAGGGAACCATTAATGAGCGGCTAGAGGCAGCTCAGCTGCGTGTTAACTCGTTCAGCCAGAAGCAACAACGAGAGATGGCAGTGCTGAACACCGTGTATCAGCAGTGGACGCCGTACCACGGTTCTTTGAAGCAAATTGCAACTCTTCGTCAGTCAGTTGATGCCCTGACGCAGGAGCAAAAAAAGGCGAGCGAAGATCACAGTGTTCGAGCATCAGAGTTGTCCGACGCCCAACAGAAAGTGTCTGACGCTCAGCGGTCGTTAAAATGGGCTGATGACAGCCTGCTAACCTTCCAGGGGTGGCAATCAGCTACTGGCGCTCAGGGTGTGGCAGGGTATTTCGAGCAGGTTGACCGAAGCCAAGCGGAACTTGAGGCGGCGGGTTTTGTAGAGCTGGGGTGGAGTTCTGATCGGCAAGCGAAGTGGCAAGAGGCAATTACTCTGCTATCCGCTAACTTCCAAAAAATCATGGAGCTTGAGCGTCAGAAAAATGCCCTGGCGGCGAATCCTGTAGCGCCTGCTACCGACTACGATGAAAAGGCACGCCTGGCTGATGCGGCAAAGAATATCCGCATCCGAGCGGAAGCAGACTTCGACGCTTATACGAACGTTTTGGGTAAAATAAAAGTTATGGGTAATGAATTTGCCCATACTCATGATGACCCTCACTGTCCGCTCTGTAACTATAATTGGCCCACCACAGCTATACTCCGGGAAGTAATATCCTCGAATATGGAAGTGCTTGCGCCGGCTCTTCAGGCTGCTTCAAGTGCACTGACGTTAGCTCGTCAAAATGAGCAGAATGCCATTAAAGCTCTGGCATTAGCTACGTCGCAGAAATCCGCGTATGACACTTATTTGGCTCGATCTAATTCTGTGAATCAAGAGCTGCAGTCGTTTGCAACCAGGAGTACGTACTTCGAAACGATGGGCGTTCAAGACTTCTCCGGAATGCAGATGGATGGCCTTGCCAATATGAATCGCAGGGTGACCTCTGCAATTCAAATCATCGGGGTTTTGGCAACGCTTGCGGAGGTAGAGAAGTTTTTCGGTATTACTCCGGTGAACGGTGCGACAACACGGGTTGCGACCGCCGTCGATCGTTTGGGAAACTACAAGAAACATTTTCAGGATCAATTCGACCAATACGAGCCGGCCAGAGCTCGCCTCGTTCTGGCTGTACAAGGGCTTTTACAAGCCGTGCAGTCCAAGGCGGGCGAGATCGCTGGTCTCAACGCGAACATCGCAGCGGCGGTAGAGATCAGCAGCAGCTTCGATTCCCATTGGCGTGAGCTTTTTGGTGATCAAACCGTGTCAGTAGAGTCCTACGACATCATGCGTCAGCGGCTGGGTCAGCGAGGAATTGATGTAACGACATACACCAGCATGCTTGATCAATGCAAAGCTGTGGTGAGTGTTGATACCGACTCGGCAAAGCTGAAAGAGCTTGAGCAGGAACTGCTTGAGTTGACAAGCAAGCTGAGAATCGGCACAGGCTACATCGCTGATGCAGACCTGGCGATTGAGCAGTATGCGTTGCATGTGAAGGACTTCACCGCCTCTAGTCTCAAGCCCCTGCTGAGTCCTGCAGCTGAGCTGTTTTCCAGGATGCATGCCAACGAGGTCTACAAAGGCCTGGGCGTTTCAGAAGGCGAAGACGCATTGAAATGGACAGTCTTTGCCGAGGGCCATGAGCCTGCATTGGACGCAGAAGGGAAGCTTAGCCAAGGCCAGCGTCAGGATCTGGCATTGTCGCTATACCTTGCCAGGGCTCGGAATACCGGGGGAAGCTTCTTCCTCGATGAGCCAATCGCGCATTTGGATGACCTGAATCGCGTGGCAATGCTGGACATTTTCCGGCTGGTGGCCACCTCGATGCCGGACATGAACTTGATTTTGACCACTGCCAGTGATTCGCTGGCCCGGCACATGGCTCAGAAGTTTTCGAGCATCACCGACCGGCACCTGTTGAACATGATTCATTTGGAGGGGAACCCCCGAACGGGAGTCAAGATGACTGTTCAGCGCAATGCAGCCTCATCCGGCCAGCCCGGCCAGCCCGGCCAGCCCGGTTAAGCTCACGTGAGGTGATGGGCTACTTGTTGCGCCCATTCCCTCACAGTGTCGCGTCCATGCCATTGAACAACCGATCCGCTTCCACCTGGGGCAGTGCCTGTGCGGTCTCTGTGATGACTCTAGGCGATGTCCCAAGAATAAATCTCGTCCCAAAAAGGATTTCAGTATGTGGGAAAAGCATCCGGATACTTGTGCATTAGTTCTCGATTCCCTGAATGAGCGGATCCTTGAGTTTCGTAAGTCAATGCTCATCAATCAGATTAGTCGTGATGCGGATAAAATAGCTAAAAGTTTTGATGCATTGCATTCAGATGTTCTTGGA
Source organism: Pseudomonas sp. NPDC087814 (assembly GCF_044742865.1). Classification (NCBI taxonomy): domain Bacteria; kingdom Pseudomonadati; phylum Pseudomonadota; class Gammaproteobacteria; order Pseudomonadales; family Pseudomonadaceae; genus Pseudomonas; species Pseudomonas sp. NPDC087814. Next base: position 48,455 of record NZ_JBIUVK010000004.1, read on the forward strand.
AAGTTAAGTGTACAGTTTTCCCACTGTTCAGCCATTATCGCGACTGGGCTGATTAAGATCGAGCAGGAGGAAGATGATCTGAGAATGGCGTGCGCTGAGCTACTTTACAACGCGCTGAACTCCATGGCTGCCGCAGCCTATCTGCTTCGAGGCGGATTCGTTCTACAGCCAGGGCCGGTCATCCGCTCCGCCATTGAGTCCATGGCGATGGCACTGCACCTGATGCAATTTCAGGAAGATCTCCAGAAGCACAGAGAGCACAAGTTTGATTCCACGCGGGCCATCTCCAGCGCAAAGCGTGTATTTCCACCTTTCGGCCAATTGTACGGACTTTTAAGCCGAGAATTTACCCATGTAGGCTCTTTGCATAAGCAGCTCACACCGATTCGTGAATACACTGGCACCGAAGAATCCTTAACGCTGAACGTTCAGTTCCTAACCTCGGGAATATGGATGTGCTATGTCTCGTGCGAGCTTGTTTTTCTGGATCTAGTCGGTCAGCCAAGATACTGGCGTGAGATACCTGTAGAGGATGAAAGACACAGGGCCTATTCTTTCGAGCCAAGTGAGGAGGAGATGACTTGGATGGCTGATTTCTTGGGGCTGGACAATCCCTACTTTGTTGAAAAATAAACTGTGATAGATGCATGTCCACGCCGGCTGGAATCTGCTGCGCTCGGCGGGGCGGGGCAGGTTGTCATGGGAGCCGATCAATAGCGGAGTTGTATTCAAAGTCAACGGTATCACCTGACACAAGCACCGCTTCGAGCTTTGCCTTCGAGGCACCACCCACGATTCGAAACTCGCTGACCTCCCCAGAGTGCCCTGTGATTTTCCAAATCAACGTCAGCTTTTCGATGGCCAGCCGCGGCTTGATTGCACCTGCCGAGCACTTGGCCAGAAAGGCCTTTAGTTTGCTCTTGAGCTCGAACCTGGACTCGTAATGGTACGACCCCAAGGTGATTGGGCCATCGCCGATGATTCTGTCAAATTCGATCTTCGACTTCATGTGCAATGCCTGGATGTCGCGGTGTTCCTTCCAGCGGTTCCAGACCGTTATTCCCCGAGCGGTGCAGTGCTCGATCCATTTCTTCTCAGCGTCCAGTGAGGCCTGTTCGGAATCACACGTGTCTACGACTTTGAACGCAGGGGTCATTCCAGCATCGAGTATCTTCGCAATCTTGGCTGCGGCACGCTTACAGTCATGATTGGCTCTCCCCAAGTGCTGTCGTTGCCGGCGTTCGAGATTGCTCGTCTGTCCAACATAAAACGGCTCATCAGTCACAGGATCGATGATCAGATAGACGACGTATTGCCTCACACCCATGTCGTCTAGCGTCGCTTGTGCAGGTTCAGCAATCTGCTGTTCTGTGGCGCCTTGCGTGCTGAAATGAACGACGGGGGAGTGAACGGAATCTGGAGTCGGATTGTTCTGGCGGTACCACTCCTCCGCCAGTTCGAGGGTCGCAAAAGACTCGTGCTTAGCATCAGGATACCGCTCCACCGACAAGCGGGCGCCGCCCTCCCAGGTATTGAAGATCCCGAGCTTCCGTCCCCGGGTGACAGCGTAGAATCTGGGTTTCTTTGCCATCCTGTGCAACCTTACCGAAGCTGAATGTAATCCTTACGCACTGTGCCGTTTTTTATGGTCAAGTGCTATGGCAGAGCGCATAGGATGGCGCGGATTGTGGGGGGCGTGTCCAAGGTACGAATTCAGATTCGATTGAGTCTGAGGTCACGTCCGCGTCACGTAAAGCTGGCCGTCAGGGGTTGGGAATAGTAGGACTAACCTCTATCGACCCATGGCTGTCCTTCGTGAAGAGGGCTCACACCAGAGAAGCCCATTCGCTTGGCTACATCCTACGTCGACTGTGTATAACACTGTCCTGGATAAACTTGCGGTACTGACGGGCTATCAACATAACCCTGGGAAATTTGACCGGTAGACTTCGCGCGGCCAAAGGAGGGCGCATCAGCTATGACCACGACGGCAGTAGAATTCGAAGATGATGGAGATCAACTGATCCTGGTGTACCGCCCCCGTGACGGAGCAGACTGGGTGCTGAGAAAGCTTGAGGAAAAGGGCGAGCTTGTGATCAAGGGCACCTTCCATCTCTCTGATGAACACCTCGTCGCGCACGATCAGCAACCATTCGAAGAAGGTGCTTTCCTTGATGCAGGCTTAGGTGAACTGGACGATTTCGACGACCCATGGCTGGCATTCAAGATTGGCAGCAGCGATGGTGGCTATTTCCGTCTCGATCCCGCAGTTTTAGGTATCGAAATACCGGTTCTTCTCTCGAAAGATGCCCCTTTGACATGGCGTTGGTTCAGCACTGATCGTCCGGTCTCTATATTGGCAGTGATTGCTGAGCTTAAACCCAGCCGCATTGTCATCGGTGGTAGCGAGCCAGACGCTATCCCTTTTTCTGAGTACAAGAAGCTCATAGACCAATTTCCCACCCCTTACGAGGTTCGACGGTATGTGCAGGCGAGAGTTAGCGCGGTCGTTAGAGAGTATTCGGACGCCAAGGTAGACGCGGAAGCCAAGCTCAATGCTTACGTAAATAAGCGTGTGCGTGCCAAGGGGAAGGATCTGCTTAAGCCAGTGCGCCAGGCGGAGATCGCAAAATATGAGTTCCTTCTAGAGCAACTACAAAAGATGCTCGATAGTGAAGATGGATATTCTGAAGCAGCATGGCAAGAAGAAATCCTTCAGATTGTATGCCTACTGAACCCGAAGTATATCGCGGCCTTTCCAGAAGTTCAGATTCCAGATACCGATAGTGACACCAAACGATTTCTAGATTTTCTGCTGGTCGACGCATCTGGAAACATCGATGTAATTGAAATCAAGCGTCCGTTGGCCCAGGGGCTCGTAACCTCGACGACCTACCGGGACAACCACATTGCCACGCGAGAACTCTCTGGCACGGTGATGCAGATTGAGAAGTATCTTCGCCATCTCAACCGTTGGGGCGTGAAGGGCGAGGCTGTATTACGCAAGCAATTGGGTGACATGCTGCCGCCAAATTTTCAGATCAAGATCACGAACCCTTGTGGTGTGATCATCATGGGGCGGGAGAAAGGTCTTACGAACGCGCAACTGCGTGATCTCGAAGTAACTCGCCGTCACTACAAGAACATTGCAGACATCGTGACCTATGACGAACTGCTGCGAAGGCTGAGATTCATCCTGGAACACCTTAAAGCAGAAGCTTAAGCATAGAAAATTTCGCCTGGCCTATGCGGAACCCTGGCTAAAAATCACAGCCAGCCACGGGATACCCTCGAAGTCGTATCAACCGCTGACCAAGGCACGACCTTTTGAGAGGTATCTCAAGACAACTCAAAGTAAAGCCTACCGATTGAGCCTGCGGAAGCTTGCCTCAGGTAGCCGAGAGCTCAGGGCTCTCGTGACCCAAGGTTGGTTGACACCTGCCCGGGGCGTCTTCATCGGCCCGTCGCTCGGGCTATGTGAGCTCCCAGTAACCTTCGTCTCGCTTCGTGATGCCCGCACGCTGGTCAGGTTTGTGCCGGTGCCTGACGACGTAGAACAAGTCACGGAATACCTTGGACACATCGGCGATGTAGCTGTGGCCTAAGCCGAACATGTCTTTACCCGCTACAGATACATCCACGGTGGACAGAGAGCTCATGACCAGTGGCGGATTGGCGTCCCCTGCCCGGGGATAACTGTGAACGAATCTGGACACTGCAATCGCTCTATCATGCCGCGAGGCGTAGAGCGTTACTTGTTCAAAGGTATCGAAGACCTGTCCAATTTGTTTGAACCGGCTGGTGTCCACGTCTGGCGCCGCCAAGATGATTTGATGGATAGGGGTCGTGCCAGGCTTGTGCTTCCAGTTTTCCAGAACCGACAGGAGCGCTCTATTGCCCATGCTATGTGCCACGATGTGCAGCGCTGACAACCCCAGCTGCTCTGTCACATGAGTCAAATACTGCCTGAGATTGGCTGCTGACCAATCTACAGTCGCTTCATCGGCGGGATAGCCCCCCGGCGTACCCAGTGACGCCCAGGAGAAGCACAGCATCAGGCCTGGGAACTTCAGGTCGTGGCAGAGCTGTGCTGCACGCCACAGCGCAGCATCGAAGCCGACGTTATAGCCGTGGATGAAGAGCAGGCCCTCTTTCTTCGAGGGATCCTGACCTATTCCTTGATGGCTCAGATACTCCTTGGCGCTTGTGAACCACGCATCCAAGGCCAGCAGCGCATTTCTGTGGACGACGATGTGCTTGTTGGGATTGCCCTTTGTCTGGGTAGGCCACAGCCAGGGTCGTTCAAGCTTACCCTCCCGATGAATATGAGGGATAGAGACCTCAGCGACTCCGTAGGCGATCGTGCCTTCGCTTCTGAACCCTCCAAATTTCACCGTGCGGCCAGGCTCCTGCAGACGATCCGTCCCGTAAAAGATTGGATAGGTCGTGTAAATCTGTTCTACAGGTTTCCGGCTATAGCAAACTTCGGAGCTGTAGTCATACAGCAAGTCGTCAGAGGTCTCTCTAGAGAGTATCCCGTATTCTTGGGGCGGGTGAAGCTCCTGTGGAATATCGACCGCTTTCTCTAAAGCTCTCTTGTAATCAGTATTTCTGACTACCGACAAAATGCTAGCTCCGCTGGGCACCCGGGCGCTCAGAAATGCCTCTACATCAACGGCCCTTTGTCCCAGGCTGATGTCATCAACCCGTTTCAGAAGATCTTCAAAGGTGTCGATTGCGTATCGCCCCGTGATACGGGCCTGAAGCACCTCAATCAAGGTATCAGGTGGACTGTTTCTCCAGCAGAAAAACATCGTACTTGAGCTGATCACCCGATGGCTGGAAGACCCCGCTATAGCGTTCATACGAAGGATCGCGAGTGCAATTTTGAGCTCGTGCAAAGTCCGTTTTGGCTGTTCCATGATCCAGGCCCTAGTGAGCGAAACGAGCACTGTAAAGTGCAGTTCTTGCGGTTGGCAACCCAGCTCCGGGCAGGCCTAGATAGATCAGGCGAACTGGGCCTCCCTGGCGCAGCGCCAAGGCGTTCTGCAGCACTCCAGCCTCCCTATACCCGCGTCCGCAACATCTGGCTGACGGGTTCCCGATTTCCCTCTCTCAGAGAAGCCATCCTCATAGATCCCTTTTTTGCTGGCTAGGATACTAAGAGAATGGCTTGTCTAAAATGTGCTCAGATGTGTGGGTCTCTGATCTATGAGGGCAGGTACTCCATAGAGCAGAACTAGCTAGTGCACTGTTCTATCAAGTTGTGCGAATTTAATTTTTAATGATTTTAGGGATTCCTGCATGCCCCATTCGTTATACAATTTTTCAGCCTGCTCATAGTACTGTTGAGCAAGCAGGTCATCGCCCAGTTCTTTACAGACAAGCGCGGAGCTAGCTAGGACATTCGCTCGAAGCTTCGGATATACGTTGTTCTCCCGCTCAAGAGCTAGCTCAAAGTTGGCTTTGGCGGAAGCGAGATCGCCTTCGTCTTTGTCTACGAGGCCGATATTTAAAAGTGCTGCAGCTTGTGACCGTCTATCGTCTTCCTGGATGGATAGGTCATAGGCTTTTTTATTGTACTCGCGTGATTTTGGCAGGTTTTTGAGCCTCTGGTAGATGTTTGCACTATTGCCATAGTGCTTCAGCAAACTTTTTGAATCTTCCATCATTTCTGCTAGGTCGATGGCCTGGCCCAAGATGTCCAATGCCTGACTAAGTAGGCTCTCGTCATTGGAGATTTCGGCCATATGCTTCAGGCGAATAGCAAGATTTGTCAACAAATTGGATTTTATGTAGCGCAGCTCTTTCTTTTCAATGTGGCTGTTTGAGTTGTTCAACATCTCGTCCAATAACGACTTGGCCTCGTAGAAATATTTTCCAGATAGCTCCGTGTTTTCTAGTTTTGATAGCAGCTGCCAAGTCCATTTAAGTGTTTGATTCTACCGATCTTGTGATCAATGCTGTCGGATATCACAAGTGCTTCTTTAAAGGCTTTAATACATTCGGGGAATCGCGCATTGTTCTTGTAAAGAAACCCAAGGTTGCCAAGTACCGCCTCTCGCTCTTTAGGTGTAATGTTTTTTTTGCTCAGACAGTCTTTGAATACCTTCTCGGCCTCTGGCAGTCTTCCTCGGTGCATTAGGCCAATTGCATAAAGGTTAGCCTCTTTGACGCTGTCAGGATCTAGGGTGGCCGCATGGGCGTAATAGATGTCGGCTTGGTCGGAGTTTAACAGAGTGTAGAGATTTGCAATATCAACGAAATCCTGCGCTGCCATGCTCTTACTGGCTTTGGCCAAGTTGTCCAGCAGCTCCTTGGCCTGGCTTATTTCGTTTTTTTCGATCAAAAGAATGACTTGGGCTTTGATTGTCTCGCCTGTTTCAAAAGAACGACCTAGGAGTTTCTCTAGCGTCTCCCCAATGACGGAGTTGTCAAATTTTGACAGCCAACTACTCATTGTTGTAGCGGCTTTGATAATGCGTTTAGGTATTTCGGAGAAATGCTTGACTACAATGTCGCGCATCAATCTCAGGTCATCAGTTCCTGTAGACAAAGCTTGTGTCTTGCGTAGCACTGAGTTGAAGTCCAAGATGTTTTGGGTCGTAAACTTTACGCCTGGGCATTCGACTTTAATATTGCCGGGTCTGGCCTGGTTTAGCTTTAAGGAGAAAAAGAATAGCTCGTCAATTTTTTCGCGATTTTCGCTTTCGATCAAGCCACTATCGTAGATTTGATTTTGCTCGAATCTATTCGGGAGCTAACTTGTACGCCTATTCGGTTGTCCGTGTCCAATAAATCAATGCATTTGGTGTTTGGGGATATGTGGTTGATATTTGCCAGATTCCATTTGTGAGATGCATTCAGAATGCTAGCAACAAAGTCTTCGCTTATGATGTTCACGTCAACTAGCCCAGAAGTTGAGCTGGTTTCTATAAAGAGTTGGAGGAATGAAAAATGAGAGGTAATCTCTTCAATCAAAGCTTTTCTTTCCAGCATTTTCGATCCTTGAGTATTGGTGTCGTTGAAAAGCGAGAATAGCGATCCTACAAGCATTTGCCATCAAAAGGCCACTGCTTCTCCCCAGCACATTTGCTCGATTCATTCGCACTCAAAAGCAGAGCTACACCTGCTGCCCGGGAGGATGGCTTCGCTCAAGGGGGGGGGCTGAGCGTCTTGGGTTTGAACGCTCGCACATCGAACCGCTGGTTTGTGGTTGGGGCACGGGTGGAAGATGGCAGCTCGCGTCTGACCGATATCGGGACTGGAAGTGGTCAGTCGTAGAAGGCCGTGGTTGCCGATGAGAACCTCACTCTGCCTAGTAGAAGGATGCTAGGAGGTCAAGGGAACCAAGAGTCCGGGGAGCTTAGGCCTGGAGTGAAGGCCATCACCGCCTCGAAATATCAACGAGCTTGAACTGGTCGAGCTCATCGCGACGATACCGACGGCTGAAGCATTTGGACGTAGATGCATTCCACCTGGCCGCACACATCCTTGACCTCAATGTTCAAGCAACCATCAGCGTGGTTTAGCTGGAAGCAGGGGGCTGTCGCGAATGGCCAGGTGTCGGTTCACAAGGCCCCTATTTACGCTACGCAGCCCTGCCTCCTTGCTCGTCTCCATCCTCAACCAACTTGTTCCGGTCAATCGGGCGCAGATTTTTTATGAAGCTGGATACAGAATGTTCAGGCGCACGGATTAGATCCAGCGCGTGGCCTTTGTGAGCGAACATGAGGACGCGGGCCATGCTCACGTAGAATTTGTACGTGGTGGCGACATCTTCATGACCCATCTGCCTGGTTAGCGCTTGGGCGGCAGCCAGGTAGAGCACCTCCAGGTTTTCCGTCAGCAATCGGTCGCCAAAGAAAGCTATGAGGTACTGAGTTGGCCACCAGTGCCTGGTCTGGTAGAAATTGATGTGAGACCTGAAATTGCTGTCGATCTTCGCGGCGTTGTTCTTCGCATCGTAAGTTCGAGACGCAATCTTGTCGACATCGACCGGTATCCCCCGGGAGGTCAGAAATAATACATCGGGCGGACAGTTTTGTTTGAACCGCTTCTTATAGAGCTGTTTACGAACGGCATAGTGGGGAATGATGTAGTTTTCTTCGAGAGCTTTGAGATCATCCATGTGTATGGTGATTTCACGATCCTTGCCCCCTTTGCTGTTGTAAACCGTGTACTGTGTGGTCACAGTTCCCTTGGTCATGTTCGAGTACGGCATGATGTGCTTGTTCTCGGCATTGCCTAAGTATGGAAATCTGACCAAGTCCATCGGGCGCATCGCGGTACCCAGCGCGAGAAGAAAAATAGACGCGTACACTGGGTCTGAGTAGGACTGCAATAGCAGCTTTATCTCATCGTCAGTAATCAGAAAATCGTACTGTTTCTGCCGACTTTGCTTGTCCAAAACCCGAATGTTCGCCGAGCTGATCCTCGACGGAGCAATCCGATTGATATAGTTGAGCATGCGCCCACTGCGGAAATTCGCCCGCCAGGTTCTGGTCTGCACATTGACGTTAGTCACATAACCATGTTCGTTCAGCCACCTGAAGAAAATCAGCAGTACTTTCGCGTCTTCGAAGATGGTCTCTGACGACGGCTTCGGGGAATTCCTTTTGAGCCGCTCAAGCTGCCGTTGTACTTGCCATCGGCAGATGTCTTTGTTGTCCGCCAAAGCATGGTAATAACCCAGATCCACGTTCTTCATTTTCGGCTGTGTCGACAGAAACCGGTAGAACATGGAAATAAGGGTGGCATGGCGTGTTGATGACGCCATCGACGAGCGAGTGTGCTTGTACAGGAACAGGTTAGGGTGGCTCAAAAGAACCTGTTTCTTGTTCTGCTGGGCGATGAGGATACAATGGCTGACCTGCATTCCCAGCTCCAGGCTGTTGTAGGAGACCTGCTGTGTCGTGATGCGCAGGCCAGCAGAAGCTTTAGTCGGATTCGTTTTATCACTCACGATCAGTCTCCTACCTGTACTTTGAAAGAGACGATTTCGTCTAAGCCCCAAGTCATGCTGGGTGTGTCAGCACTATCGGCAGCCCGGATCTCCTGCTCGGGCAAAGCGTTGCGCTGATAAATGAACACTCTTTGCGCTTTACGCTCAGTGTCCAGCGGCATGTAGGGGACATGCAGCGATTTCTTGAAGGCGGGAGGTATGTGCTTGATGAAGTTGTTGATCTCCGCTCGGGAGAATAAGGGCAGGCGGATGATCAGGCAGGTCTCGTCGGGCAAGGTTGTATACCGCTCGGCGAACTTGTTGAACCTGGAAACGTACCTGTCTGCAAACAGCACCACATGGACATCGGGCATGGATGTGAACCGAGCAAATTTTTCCCTGATGGCTATGAGCTCCGCCTCCTTCGCATCCTCGAAATCATCCAGGCTCTTCGTACGTTGGTAATGGATGCACAGCTGCTCGATGTCGACATCGTAGATGATCTTGTCCCGGCTCGATGCGCTCTGCAGCGGTGCTTCCCGCTGGAAGGATGTAGCAAGCTTGAGCTCCAGTAGGGCGTTTTTCTTCGTGAGCTCGACCGCGTGCAGGGTTTGTTTCTCCAAAGACTTACGCAACTGATTGCTTTCGAACATGGCGATGTCGTCGTTCATCAGCGTACTGACATGGCTGTTGATGGCCTTGGCAATCTCCTTGTCTCGCTCCACGAGAACCTGATCAAGACGTGCCTTCCATTTCGCGTCAGTGGCATTGATGGTGGCCTGGGTTTCCACCTTCGCCTTGGCCGCCGTGCCATCCACAAGGTCAGTCACATCCTTCTTGCCAGCGATATACGGCTTGAACTCGGAGTAGTAGCGATCCAAAGCTTGACGCGTAATGCCAGCGCGCTTAGCTACATCCTTCAGCTTGAGTTTGTGGATAGCTCCGGACGTGTAATGCGAGACGATGATGTCCTTGATGACCTGGCGGCGGTCGGCTTGAGCAGCAGCCTGTGCCAACAGAGCGTCTGCGCTACAGTCCTCTGGTACTGCTTGTACTGGGATATCGGCGTCGTTATGAACCTGCTTGACTTTAGACATGGCGCGCCTCGATGTGCGTCGACGCTGAATGTCCGGTGCTGATGAGGTTATTCAGGTGACCTTCGCTCGTCGCAATACGACGCAGCAGCTCGGACTCCACTTTCGGTGCGAGCTTCCCACGAGCGTTATCAAGTACCGCCTCGTAGAACTGGATGTTGTCAGTCAGGGCTTGCTTCGCTGAGCCCAGCATGACGATCTTTTTGCATTCCAGCTTGCAGTTACCAGGGTCTGGCATGATCAAGCCCTCGTCGAACTGTCTGCCATCCAGGCAAGGGGGCAGGTTCGACGGGGTGAAGCGCTCTCCGGAGAGGCAATACGTGCCCAAGGCGGTACGGCGGATGAAGAGAGGCTCGCCAGCCTTCAGCAGGTGGCTGACATACGAGACGATAGTCACTTTGAACTGCTGGCCAGCAAACTCATCCGGACGCTTGAGGATTTGCTTGTAGATACGCTGCGCAGCGGCCCCTGAATGACCAAGCCGTAGGCCGGCAACGATGTCGTGAAATTCCCGGGCGTAGTTCTGCTCAATCGCCAGGGCGACGCTGCGCACCATGAGCGGATTTCGGGCGATGTACCGAAGCGTCATCGCATAGCTCTTGTGCCCGAACAACGCACGGATGATGTCGATGTTGCGTTCATCCCGGTTGATCAGGATCTCAGCAATTGTCTTTCTGAACCTGTGGCAATGCAGCCGCTCGATGGGTAACGCATTTTTGAGCTGCTCAATCACCGAAGTGATCTGAGAGGGGGTGGCCCTGTTAACGACCTTGGTTGAGCGCATAGGCTGAAACAACCAGCCTTCCTTCACAAATGGAGGAATCGATCGCAACTGCTCATACTTGCGGATCATGTCTCCGACGAAACGGGGTAGGGGGAGGATGTCCTCTTCACCGTGCTTCGGACTGGCAGCGGTCTTCCAGCGAGTGATCTTCAGCCAGTAGTCGCCGTTATGATCTTGCGTGACATGAGAGAAATGCATCGCTGCCAATTCACCCTTGCGCGCACCGGTCACCAGAGCGACGAGGATGAAGATCGAGTTGCGAATGCCATCCAGAACTTTGCCGTAGCCAGTCACCCAGCTATAGGTAAGGTGCGGCAGGTCGTCCTTGTAATGTTCGTGCACCTTGGGCGACATCACTGTTTTTCCATCGACTTCGATGTTGCACAGGGATTCCAGCTCCGGCAGACGCTCCCGTCGAGTAACCACTAGGTCTTTGAGGAACGCAAACTTGCTTTCCACTAGATAGTCCTTGAGCGCCTCCGCTTTGGGCATGACGCGTTCAAGCCAGAAGAAGGCGTACTCCATGAGAATCTCCAGATCCTCTTCCGAATACGCGATCCAGCTTTCGATTGCGCCGTTGAAGCGATTCTGTACCACTTCCTTTCGGCGCTCTGGGATGTCGATGTGCTCTGACGAGACATCCAGTCGAAGCGCTTCTGGGAGCAGCTTCTGTTCGGATAGCCTGGCCCAGAAGCGCATGTGCTTGAAGAGCGCGAAATAGTGATGCTTCGCCGTGCTGGCTTTGGCACGCTCAAAAGCCTGGTTGATCATCGGCATTGAGATCAGAGCGATATGCTGAGGCTCGGCAGTGAGGCCGTTATCTTTGAAGATATACTGCTCGACGATCGCGTACTCGTTGCCGAATGCCTTGGTCGTGGTGTTCGAGCGGATATAACTGAACGGCGAGAACGCAGGGATGGTGTGATATGTCAGCGCGCGCTTGAGATCATTGGAGCCCGGGAGTTCGCGATCAAATCGGATGTTGTTCGGATGCGCGTGAGGCCCGTGGGGCAATGACCACATGGCAGCCCCATAGCTAACACCGTTGCTAACCGGGAAGTCCTCGCCCATCTCGGCGATCTTGTTGGCCAGCGACATCGATGGCAGTGACGCCTTGGACGTCAGCTCCTCTTGAAGTGCTTCAAGCTCCTCAAGAAGGGCCTCCGAGTAATCTTCATTGATGTCATCCAGGATCGCTTGAGCGTCTGCATCGATAATGTTTTCGGTGGCCTCGGTGTCTTCAGCTGCTTCAGTGTCTTCGTGGCTGGATTTGTCGCGTGCTTGCGTAGGCTGGCCAGGCTTTTTGGCTTTGGCTTTGGCTTTGGCTTTGGCTTTGGCTTTGGCTTTGGCTTCTGGTTGAGTGCCTTCCTGGCTGACCTCGGCAGTGGTCGCTGGCTGGATTCGCTCGTCTTCGATCAGGGCGCCGTCAGGCTGAATCGAGAAGGAGGTGAAATTGTTGTTAGGCATTGTGCACCTCACTTTCAAAGATGATTTCCAACAAATCGAGGTCGCGCGGGAGCAGCGGGCCATTGTTACGGCGGTAGCGAGCGGCTTGCTTGATCTCGTCGTAATCACCCCATTCGTCGAGGATGAACCTGATAGCTTCTTGCTCTTTCACAAACCGAGAAGAGAACCCGCCGGCGCCAGATTCCAGCAGCTCGCTCAGGTGCGCATCACGCTCCATCAGGTAGGGAAGGGAGTCTTGGAAAATCCGAAGTTGAGAGCAGAAAATGCACTCCTTGATCTTCCAGCACTTCTTGCCAGTCGTGGCAATGATCTCGGAGCCGACCCAGTTCGGCTTGGTTTGATCCGCACAGCCCCACAACGCCTTGAGTTGGCCGGGGATATGGAAAACCTTCCACATAGCTGCGGCCAGCGCTTGAGTATGCTTGCTCAGCATCCCTTTGAATCTGCGGGCCCGCAGCAGCTCGATGATGGCCTCCAACTCACTACGCAAGCGTTGCAGGCGCTCCTGGTGAGCGACTGCAGAGTTGTCGTAGAACATATCCGTCGTGTCCCGACTTTCATGGCCCATCGTCATGGATAGCAGTGCAATGGGGTTGTCCCGCTTCTTATAAAGCAGCCAGGTAGGGCGCAGGCGTCGAGTCAGTTCACTGGCACTCGTCAGTCTCTTGCCGTTTTCCATGACTTCGTACTGCTGAAGGAAATGCTGCACGCACACGCGGAACGTTTTGGGATGAGCGATGGAAGTTAGGCGGCCACCCCGGCTCCAGTCTTCTCGCAGGCGCAAGCAGAGGAACAGCGGGTTCATCTGGTCTTCCGTCATGTCCACTGGGATCTGATCGATCGGGTAAGGGGACAGGGGAGCGGCCAGGTGCTTGGCCAGCCGGATCAGGTTGTAGAACGAGTAAGGATCATCGCCGCTTGTGGGGATCTCGATGCGTTTAGCTGAGAAGTAAGGCTTGTCATTCCCCTGGGAGCGTGCTTTCTCCGCGAACACGACCTTAACTGCTTCATCAATGGTGCCGGTCAGGAGGTGCTCGAAATTGTCTTTATCCAGCGACAGAGCTGTCTCTTTGTTCCACCCCGACTGGAACATCATGAAGAGCAGAATGGCGGTCATGTCGACAACTGTCGGGTAGTAGTACCCAAGTACTTCGTCGACCATAGGCAGGAACAGCGACTCTTCACGGTTCGCCACAGTGAACCGGTACAGAAGCAGCTTGATGACGTCCTGGCAGCCCACCCCGTGAGCATTCAAATTTTTTCTGCGCAGCTCGTTGTAGAGGTAATCCAAAGACATCTCGAACGGGTAGCCCTGAGTGAGGAAGGTCTTGATCACGCGGTGGTAGTCAGGCTGCCAGTAGCTCATGGGAATGCCCGCGAGGGGATCTTCCCCCGTGTCGAATGAGGGAAGACTTCTCAGCTCCCGTTCGTAGATCGCTCTGAGGCGTTGCATCGCCGTTTCGGGGGTGAGCGTGAGCTCGCGAAGTTCCGGATCCGTGGATTCGGAGAGTCGCTTCAGCCAAACTTGTTTTTTGGGCTTGATGTCGTTTACACGCTGGTAGTGAAAGGACTGCAGCATCCTGACCCGAGTCCGAACTGGGAATACTTGGTCGTTGATCTCATCGGCGGTATATGGCTGGACGCTTTCCACCACTTCGCGGAACAACATCTTGTCCCAGAGGACGTTGACGTGCGCCGTCAGTGCTTCCTCCAAAGAGTTGAGGCCCTCGGCGGACAAAGGCGGGTTCTTGCCGGTCTTGGGCGGCAGGGGCACGATTGGCAGCGTCAGCGGCGGAAGCTTGCCGGTTTCTTCCGGTACGACTTTGGCTGCGGTTTTGAAAATTTCCGGCTTGGCGGGTGTATCGCCCAGGTCTTTTACGTACTCGATGTAGCGGTTGAAGATCTCTGCGTTGATGTCCGTGTACATCTTGATATGCAGGGGTTCGGGGTTGTTCGAGTTGTGAAGGTGCGCAAAGTCCACAAAGAGGTTGATGGCATCGCGCAGCAGGTAAGCCCGTGCGTGGTTTCTGGCAGGGCAATAAAGAAGGAACAACCAGTGGAGACAGGCGCAGACGTTACTGGTTGGATCGTAGTTCGGGTTGCTCAGGTATGAGCACTCCACCTTCCGGCCAGTGGAGGTCATTACTTCGGTAATGCTGTGGTCGAAGGCAGACATCAGTTGCGGCCTCCGGTGCGGCTGGTTTCTGAGTTGGCTTCGGTGTTGTTTGTTGTAGGCGACTGGCGATGGACGTGGGATTGCCAGGCCTCCGCTACACGGGTCTTGAGGTCTTCCAGGGTGCCATCATTGATTAGACACAGATCGCCGGAGGCCTGGGCGATGCCAAGCTCTGAGGAGTGGGCGTTGATTTTCTGCAGGTTTGGTCTGGTGATGTGCCAGATCTCACCGTTGTGCGCTCGAAGGAACGCAGCTTCGTTTTCAAAGCGGATGTCCTTGAAGATGATTGTTCTCGCGTTAGCCGGAATCTGTCCGCGCGGGGTCGGCTTGCTGACAGGGCGGTGACTGCGCAGGGCATCGAAGTCCGGGTACAGGTCATAAGCGTGACGTTTGAGCAGCGCTACGGCATCGGCAGGGGAGAGGCCCCAGTAGCTGTCGAGAGTCATGTAGGACTCCGAGTTCCAAATCTGGTCGTCGCTGAAGTCGAAAATCGCCTGAGCTGCCAGCAGGAATGGAGCGTCCGGGGCGCTGAGGTTTGCGGGTGTTGCAGGGGTTTGTGGGCGCTCTGGGGGATTGATCTCCCTCGCAGCTCTCATTAACCAATGCTCTGCGTTATGATGGCGCATCCATTCAGTACCCACCGTTTGAAAGAACGCCCGAGGCGAACGGCCCCAGAGCTCGATGGTTTCTTCCTTTATGTCGTCCTGCCACGCCTCTGCGTCTGTCAGGCCGAACAACGCTTGGCATCCCATTTTGAGTGGGTCAGCCAGAGCAAAGGCGGCTACCCCCGGGATGCTCAGAAGCATCGAAGCTACGGTGTCTTTGCCGGATCTGGCTAGGGCGGCAAGGCCGATAATGGTTCTCACGGTGGACTCCTGTTTTCGGCTCAAGCCTTGTGGTACGGGGATTTGAGCACGTTTACCTTTTTGTGAAAAGGGTTATAATTTTCTGATGTTGACGTTTTTGAAAAACCGAAAACAAGATTCCACCTATGCCTATCAGGGCGGCGGCCGTGGGTTGTCCCTGGAGCGCATTGCGGCCTTGGAAACCTTCGTCCAGGGCGATTTGCGGCCCGACCTGACCCTGGTGTTCGATCTCCCGGTGGAAGTCGGCATGGCCCGTGCCACCGCCCGGGGTCGCCTCGATCGTTTCGAACTGGAAACCCGAGCCTTTTTTGAAGCTGTGCGCGGCGCGTTTCTCAAGCGCGCCGAAGCCGACCCCGCTCGTTACTACCTGTTGGACGCCGCACAACCGTTGACTCAGGTTCAGCAGTGCATTGACGCCCTGTTGCCGAAGCTTGTGGAGCGTGTCCGTGGCTGAAGCCTATCCATGGCAGGACAGCCTCTGGCAGCAACTGGCGGGCCGTGCCCAGCACGCCCACGCCTACCTGCTCCACGGCCCGGTGGGCATCGGCAAGCGCGCCCTGGCCGAGCGGCTGATGGCCAGCTTGTTGTGCCAGCGGCCCAACGGCCTGGAAGCCTGCGGCGAATGTAAATCCTGCATGCTGCTCAAGGCCGGTAGCCACCCGGACAACTATCTGCTGGAACCGGAAGAGGCCGACAAGGCGATCAAGGTCGACCAGGTGCGTGATCTGGTCAGCTTCGTGGTGCAGACCGCGCAGATGGGCGGGCGCAAGGTGGTGCTGATCGAACCGGTGGAGTCGATGAACATCAACGCCGCCAACGCCTTGCTCAAGAGCCTGGAAGAACCGTCCGGCGATACCGTGCTGCTGCTGGTCAGCCACCAGTCCAGCCGCCTGCTGCCGACCATTCGCAGCCGCTGCGTGCAGCAGGCCTGCCCGTTGCCGAGCGAAGCCATGAGCTTGCAGTGGCTGGCCCAGGCGTTGCCGGACTGCGGCGAGGCGGAGCGCGTCGAGTTGCTGACCCTGGCGGCCGGTTCGCCCCTGGCGGCGGTCAAGCTCCAGGCCCAGGGCGTGCGTGAACAGCGTGCGCTGGTGGTGGACGGGGTGAAGAAACTGCTCAAGCAGGAAGTGTCGGCCACGCAACTGGCCGAAAGCGCCTGGAAAGACATTCCCTTGCTGCTGCTGTTCGACTGGTTTTGCGACTGGTCGAGCCTGATCCTGCGCTACCAGCTGACCCAGGACGAAAACGGCCTTGGGCTGCCGGACATGCGCAAAGTCGTGCAATACCTGGCGCAGAAGAGCGCCCAGGACAAGGTGCTGAACATCCAGGACTGGATCCTCGCCCAACGCCAGAAGGTCCTCGGCAAGGCCAACCTCAATCGCGTGCTGTTGCTTGAGGCCTTGCTGGTGCAGTGGGTCGGTTTGCTCGGCCGCCGTTAATTTCAGTGGCCGACGGGTGTATCGTTGGCCAGACACTTTCCGTGACTCAAGTTGTAGATCCCTATGCTCGTAGATTCCCATTGCCACCTTGATCGCCTCGACCTGGCCCAGCACGGCGGCTCCCTCGACGCCGCCCTTGAAGCTGCGCGCCAGCGCGGGGTAGGGCACTTCCTGTGCATCGGCGTCAGCGCGGAAAACGCCGCCGACGTCAAAGCCCTGGCCGATCGTTATGCCGATGTCGACTGCTCGGTGGGCATTCACCCGCTGGACCTCAAGCCCGGCGAAGCCCCGGCCCTCGACTGGCTGCTCGGTGAACTCAATCACCCGCGCGTGGTGGCCATCGGTGAGACCGGCCTGGATTACCACTACGAACCGGAAGCTGCCGAGTTGCAGCAGGCGTCGTTCCGTCTGCACCTGCAAGCCGCCCGGCAGACTGGCAAGCCGGTGATCGTCCACACCCGTGGCGCCCGTGCCGACACCCTGACCCTGCTGCGCGAAGCCGCGCTGCCCCAGGCTGGTGTGCTGCATTGCTTCACTGAAGACTGGGACATGGCCAAGGCCGCGCTGGACCTTGGTTTCTACATTTCCTTGTCGGGCATCGTGACCTTCCGCAACGCCGATGCCCTGCGCGATGTCGCGCGCCAGGTCCCGGCAGACCGCCTGCTGGTGGAAACCGATTCGCCGTACCTGGCGCCAATTCCCCATCGCGGTAAACCCAACCTGCCGGAATACGTACGGGATGTGGCGGATTACCTGGCGATGCTGCGGGGCGAGTCCTACGAGCGCTTTGCCGAACAGACCACCGAAAACTTCAAGCGCCTGTTCCCGCTGGCCCACGTCGGCCACTGAATCGCAGGCAAAAAAAACCCGGGTTCTGGGGGGTGAATCCGGGCTAAGACCATTAGGAGTAAAACAAGGGTACGCAGTCCGTCGGTACCCAGGTCGACGCGTCACTTGGGGGAGATGCCACGCCGACATTTCAAGTATTGATCAGTATCCGATTCAGTCCAGCCACATCTGATCGTTTTTTAAACAGATTTGGAATACGCCCGCTTCGGTTGAGTTCTCATTGGATGCGATGCACACGCGCCAATCACCTGTTTTATTTCTGACTCGAATCGGCACATTCGTTGGCGTGTTGTAAGTTAAGTGCAAAGGTTGTTCATATAGGCGTTGCCCAACGACCGTTCAGTCGGGATAATCCCGCGCACCGGGTAAAACGTTCCGACAAGCACGGCTTGGGGAGCGAACGCCCTTCCAATATCCATCTCTGCAGACCTTTTTCTTATGCACAAAGAACCCCGCAAGGTCCGTGAGTTTCGCCGCCGCGAGCAGGAAATTCTCGACACCGCACTCAAGCTGTTCCTCGACCAGGGTGAAGACAGCGTCACCGTCGAGATGATTGCGGATGCCGTGGGTATCGGCAAAGGCACCATCTACAAGCACTTCAAGTCCAAGGCCGAGATCTACCTGCGCCTGATGCTCGACTACGAGCGCGACCTGAACGAGCTGCTGCACTCGGCCGATGTCGACAAGGACAAGGAAGCGCTGTCCCGCGCCTACTTCGAGTTCCGCATGCGTGACCCGCAGCGCTACCGCTTGTTTGATCGCCTGGAAGAAAAAGTGGTGAAGGGCCATCAGGTGCCGGAAATGGTCGAGGAGCTGCACAAGATCCGTGCCTCGAACTTCGAACGCCTGACCCTGCTGATCAAGGGCCGTATCAGCGAAGGCAAGCTCGAAGACGTGCCACCGTATTTCCACTACTGCGCCGCCTGGGCGTTGGTGCACGGCGCCGTGGCGTTGTACCACTCGCCGTTCTGGAGCAATGTGCTGGAAGACCAGGAAGGTTTCTTCCAGTTCCTGATGGACATCGGCGTGCGCATGGGCAACAAGCGCAAGCACAGCACTGATTTGCCGAACGCCGAAACGCCGGCCACTTGAATCATTCGCCAGCGTGATGGCGATATGATTTCCTGCCCAGCGCAGTAACCCAGGAATATACTCAGGCAAGGACCTTGCTAAAACTTGATTTTTAAGTCAGGTTTTAGTGCGCCCGAATTATCCTCTGCCGGAGTGATCCATGATCGTTGATCGTCAAGGCAGGCGATTCCGCAATTTGCGGATCAGCCTGACCTCAGCCTGCAATTACGCCTGTACCTACTGCGTGCCCAACGGCAAGCGGCTGGTGGCTGCGCAGGACGAACTGTCGGCCGAGGCGATGGCGCGGGGTGTCGAGTACCTGATCGAGGCCGCCGGCATCGAGCGCCTGCGGATTACCGGCGGTGAACCGTTGGTCAGCCCCAAGCTGGAAGCCTTCATGGGCGCGGTGGGGCAGATGGGGCTCAGTGATATCAGCCTGACCACCAACGGCCAACTGCTGGCGCGCAAACTGCCGCTGCTGGTGGACGCCGGGATTCGCCGGATCAACGTGTCCCTCGACACCCTGGACGCCGACGCCTTCCGCAGCATCGCTCGCGGTGGCGACCTGGCCACCGTGCTCGATGGCATGGACCAGGCGAGCGCCGCCGGAATCAAGATCAAGGTCAACATGGTGCCGCTGCGCGGCCAGAACCTCGACCAGGTGATGCCGCTGCTCGACTACTGCCTGGAGCGTGGCTACGAGTTGCGCTTTATCGAATTGATGCGCATGGGCCACCTCGCCAACGATTCCAACGCGTTCCTGCAGCAATTCGTCAGCCTTCAGCAATTGCTCAGCCTGATCGGCGAACAGTACGAATACCTGCAAGCCAACGCCCCGGTGGACGCCACTGCCGTGCGCTACGAAGTGCCCGGCAAAGGTTTCTTCGGTGTCATTGCCAACGAAAGCGTGCCGTTCTGCCGGACCTGTTCGCGTTTGCGCCTGTCGTCCACTGGCTGGCTGCATGGCTGCCTGTCGTCGAGCAACCGCCACTACGTCGGCGACCTGCTGGACAAACCCCGCCACCAGGCCCTGCCGGCCTTGCAGCGCTTGTTGGTCAAGGCCTTGAGTGACAAGCAGGAAGTGGCCTTCTCCGGCGGCGCCACCATCATGAAGATCATCGGCGGCTAGTCTCGCAAGCTGGCGCAAAATCTGCATCTCGTGCCCATTCGCCGGTTTTCCGTCACCGGCCTCTGGAGAATTAGGATGCGTAGTCTGGTTTTGGTGCTGGCGTCACTCGCGCTGGGTGGCTGCATGACCGTCAGTGATATGGCCGAAGGCACGCGCTATCAGATGAGCGATGCCGGGCTGCTGGACCACAGCGATACTCGCCGCGTCAATTCGGTCCGCATACAGCCGGACTCCTTCGTCTTCATCGCCCAGGGCGCCTTCACCCCGCCGGGCAGTGCTTATCCACGGCCTAACGTGGTGGCCGAGGAAGCCTTCAACGGCTTTGTCGAATATTTCCCGATGGTCCGCCGCGCCCGCAAGCCGGAAGGCCTCGAGCAGGCGATGTCGGAAGCCCGCGCGGCGGGTGCGCATTACCTGCTGTACTGCCGCTTCGCCCAGGCGGATGACCGTATCGGCAACGCCGATGAATGGTCTGACCAGGAGGCGGTGGATCGCCTGGGTATCGACACCGGAACCATCCAGGTCATGTTGATCGAGACCAGTACCCAGTATTTGATTGATACTGTGCGCATCCATAGCCGTGGCGGTTTACTGACGTTCCACGACAACAAGCCTGAAGATCTGATCGGCAAGCCCCTGGCGCACTACGCGCGCAGCCTGTTGGGCATGAGCGATCAGTAAGACACAAGGAGAGCAGCATGACCGATTCGGCCAAGGCCAATGAGTTGTTGGCGCAATTGCCCAAGGGCAAGGGGCCCGCGCCGGTGCATCTGTGGAACCCGGCGTTTTGCGGCGATATCGACATGCGCATCGCCCGTGACGGCACCTGGTTCTACATGGGCACGCCGATTGGCCGCAAGCCGATGGTCAAGCTGTTCTCCAATATCATTCGCCGCGATGGCGATGATTATTTCCTGATCACCCCGGTGGAAAAGGTCGGGATCAAGGTCGATGACGCGCCCTTTGTCGCCGTGACCCTGGAAGTCGAAGGGCAGGGCGAGAGCCAAGTCCTGCGCTTTACCACTAATGTCGATGAACAGGTCGAAGCCGGTATCGAACATCCGCTGCGGGTGATGATTGACCCGGAAACCCAGGAACCCTCGCCGTACCTGCGGGTGCGCACCAACCTCGAAGCCTTGGTCCATCGCAATGCGTTCTATCAGTTGGTGGAGTTGGCGGTGACCCGTCCGATCAACGGTAAGAACTGGCTTGGCGTCTGGAGCGGCGGGGTATTTTTCCCCATCGGCCTGGAGCCCTGAGGCTGATTTCTCGCTCTCCCTGAAATAAATCGCTTGCTGTAGCCGGGCGCTTTCGGTTATCAATTTGTACATGATTAGACATGTCCGATTTGATAAGAAAAAACGCGTCGTCGACGAGCTGATCCGCCGTATCGAGGGTGGAGTGATGGCTGACGGTGTCCTGCTGCCGGGCGAGCACCAACTGGCCGAAGAGTTTTCCGTCAGCCGCGGCACCCTGCGTGAAGCCCTGGCCGAACTCAAGCGCCGCAGCTACATCGCCACCCAAAGCGGTGTCGGCTCCATCGTCACCTTCGACGGCATGGTGCTCGACCAGCGCAGCGGCTGGGCCCAAGCCCTGGCCGACACCGGCGCGGTGGTGACCTCCGAAATCCTGCGCCTGGAAGCGGTCACCCGCCCGGACCTGCTCAGCCGTCACGGCAGCGACCAATTCATCGCCCTCGACCGCCGCCGTCGCGCTGCCGACGGCACGTTCGTGTCCCTGGAGCGCTCGCTGATGCCGGCCTCGGGTGGCCTGGAAAGCCTGCCGCAAGTCGGCCTGATCGATAATTCCCTGACCATCACCCTGGCGGCCTATGGCTATGTCGGCGCCACCGGCAACCAATGGATCGGTGCCGAGCCTCTGAACGAAGAAGACGCCCAGCTCCTGGGGCGCCCGGTGGGCACGGTGTTCCTCAAGGCCCTGCGCACCACCTACGACCGCCAGGACCGCTTCATGGAATCCGTCGAAAGCCTGCTCGACCCTCTGCATTTCCGCTTGCACCTTCAATTTGGAACACCGACATGACCGCCACCACCCGCGCCCTCGGCGCCTTCTACGGCCTGGCCTTGGGCGATGCGTTGGGCATGCCCACCCAGTCCCTGAGCCGCGAGCAGGTCAAGGCGCGTTTCGGCGCGATCACCGGCCTGGAAGATGCCGACGCCGATCAGCCGATCGCGCCGAACATGCCCAAGGGCTCGATCACCGATGACACCGAACAGGCGATCCTCGTCGGCCAGTTGCTGGTGGACGGGCAGGGCAGGATTGAACCCACCGAACTCGCCCAACGTTTGATCGACTGGGAAGCGGTGATGCGCGCCAAGGGCTCCCAGGATTTGCTGGGCCCGTCAACCAAACGGGCGATCGACATGATCCTGGCGGGCCATACCCCGGAAGAGTCCGGGCGCTACGGCACCACCAACGGCGCCGCCATGCGCATCACCCCGGTGGGCATCGCGGCGGACGTCAACGACCCGGCGCAGTTTATCCAGGCGGTGATCCAGGCGTGCCAGGTCACCCATAACACCAACCTGGGCATCTCCAGCGCGGCGGCGGTGGCGGCGGTGGTTTCCGCCGGGATCAACGGCGTCGATCTGGGCGAAGCGCTGAACATCGGCACGCAGATCGCTCAGCAGGCGGAAAACCACGGCCACTGGATTGCCGGCGGGCGCATCGCCACCCGCATCAGTTGGGCGCGCACCTTGAGTGTCGACAGCGGCGACAAGGCGCTGTTTACCGACCTGCTTTACGAATTGATCGGCACCTCGGTGGCGTCCCAGGAATCGGTGGTCGTGTCGTTTGCCCTCGCGCAGCAAGTCGCGGTGGGTGAAATGAACGCCATCGAAGCCCTGTGCATGGCCGCCAGCCTCGGCGGCGACACCGACACCATCGCGGCGATTCTCGGCGCGATGCTCGGTGCGTGCCTGGGGATGCAGTGCTGGCCTGAGGCGATGATCGAACAGGTCAAGCAGGTTAACCGCCTGGACCTGGAACCCTTGGTCCAAGGCCTGCTCGAGCTGCGCTGAGCACCGCAGATCGAAACATGTGGGAGCTGGCTTGCCTGCGATAGCGGTCGATCAGTTGATGAATCATCGACTGACACCACGCTATCGCAGGCAAGCCAGCTCCCACATTGATCCAGTCGAGTCAGGAAGACCGGAACACAGATTCAACTTGCCAACCTGCCACAACCACAAAAAAACAGGCATCAGGAGCACCCCACCATGAGTACGTCCTCTTCCGGCCAAAGCGCCGGGCAATTGGAAACACGCGGCATCGAGCCGGTCCCGGAAGGCGAGTGCAACGGCCATCCGCTGCAACTGTTCTGGGTCTGGTTTGCGGCCAACATCAGCATCCTCGGCTTGCCCCTGGGCGCGACCCTCGTGGCGTTTCGCGGCCTGGCGATCTGGCAGGCGATCATCGTCGCAATCCTCGGCGCTGCCGGTTCGTTTGCGGTGGTCGGCATCATCTCCATCGCCGGCCGTCGTGGCCGTGCACCGAGCCTGACCCTGTCCCGGGCGATCTTTGGCGTACGCGGCAATATCGGCCCGACGCTGGTGTCGCTGATGTCGCGCCTCGGCTGGGAAACCGTCAACACCACTACGGCTGCGTTCGTGCTGTTGTCGTTGTGCTCGATCCTGTTCAATTCGCCGGTTGCCGCCAAAAGCGCTCCGGTACTGACCCTGCTGTTCATCGGCATCTTCGTGCTGCTGACCCTCGCCGTGTCGGGCCTGGGCCATGCCACCTTGCTGGTGATCCAGAAGTGGGCCACCTACGTGTTCGGCGCACTGAATATCCTGGTGGGCGGCTTCCTCTGCGCCACCATCGACTGGAGCGCGGTATTCAACGCCTCGCCTGCGCCGTTGAGCGCGATGATCATCGGCGTCGGCACCATGGCCGCCGGTACCGGTATCGGCTGGGCCAACGCCGGTGCCGACATGTCGCGCTACCAGCACCGCAGCGTCAAGGCCGTGCGCCTGGTGGCCTCCGCGGCATTCGGTGCGGGGATTCCGCTGGTGCTGTTGATCACCCTCGGCGGCTTGCTGTCGGTGGGCAACAATGACCTGGCGTCGGCCACTGACCCGATCATCGCGATCCGCGACATGCTGCCGACCTGGATGGCGGTGCCGTACCTGATCACCGCGTTTGGCGGGCTGTTGCTGTCGAATAACCTGTCGGTGTACTCGGCGGGCCTCACCACATTGACCCTCGGCTTGAAGGTCAAGCGCGTGCACGCAGTGATCGTCGACATCGTCGCGATCTTCGCCGGTTCGATCTACTTCATGCTGATCGCCGACAGTTTCTACGGCCCGTTCATCACCTTCATCTCGCTGCTGGCGGTACCGATCACCGCCTGGGTCGGGATCTTTGTCGTCGACCTGATTCATCGCCACTACTACAGCCCCAAAGACCTGCTGGACGTAACGCCAAGCAGCGCCTACTGGTACCGTGGCGGGGTTGAATGGCGTGCGTTCGGCGCCTGGGCGATTGCGATCGTGCTGGGCTTCAGCTTCACCACCATCGGCACCACGGCCGAGAACATCTGGTTCGCCGGTCCGCTGTCCGATTCGTGGCTGGGCCACAACGGCCTAGGCTGGATCGTCACCTTCCTGGTGGCCGGCGGGATTTATGCGGTACTGGGTGGCGCGGCTGATCGTCGCCCGGCTTTGGTAGAGAGCGCTAATGTCTAGATTGCTGCACAGCGGCCAGGTCATCGTCGACCTGGTCATGTCCCTCGACACATTGCCCGCCACCGGCGGCGATGTATTGGCCAACTCCGCCAGCTTCGAAGCCGGCGGCGGCTTCAACGTGATGGCCGCCGCTCGGCGCAACGGCTTGCCGGTGGTCTATCTGGGCCGCCATGGCACCGGCCGCTTCGGCGACCTGGCACGTGCGGCAATGCAAGCCGAAGGCATTGAAATGGCCCTGGCCGCCAGCGACGACAAGGACACAGGCCTGTGTGTGTCCCTGACCGAAGCCACCACCGAGCGTACCTTCATTTCCCATATCGGCGCTGAGGGTGACTTGCTCGCGCAAGACCTGGCCAATGCGGTACCACGCGACGACGACTACGTGTACGTCAGCGGCTACAGCCTGCTGCTGGAAGGCAAGGCCCAGGCGTTGCTCGATTGGCTACTGGCATTGCCGCGCCAGATCACGGTGGTGTTCGATCCGGGCCCGCTGGTGAAGGCACCGGACTCGGCCTTGATGGTCGCCCTGTTGCCGCGTATCGATATCTGGACCAGCAACGGTCCGGAAGCGCTGGCCTTTACCGGCGCGAGCGATCTGGCGGGGGCATTGCTCAAGCTCAACGAGCACCTGCCCGCCGAAACCTTGCTGGTGGTGCGCGATGGACCGAATGGCTGCTGGATCAGCCGTAATGGCCAGGCCGAGCATGTGCCGGGATTCAAGGTCAAGGCGGTGGACAGCAACGGTGCCGGCGATGCCCACGCCGGAGTGTTTATCGCCGGCCTGGCCAATGGTTTGGCGCCAGCTGTCGCGGCACGTCGCGCGAACGCGGCGGCGGCCTTGGCGGTCACGCGCTGGGGGCCGGCCACCTCACCGGGCACGGCTGAAGTGGATGCGTTGTTGAGCGAGGGCTGATTCGGCAGAATAGTCGCCATTCAGCACGGAGCAGCGTCATGACCCAGAATATCTACGACACCGAGGTTTTCTTCGAGGGCTACAGCAAAATGGGTCGCTCGGTAGAAGGCCTCGCCGGCGCGCCGGAGTGGCCGGCGTTGCAATCCATGCTGCCGCCCATGTCGGGATTGAAAGTGGTAGACCTGGGTTGCGGCTACGGCTGGTTCAGTCGCTGGGCCCGGGAGCAGGGCGCCGAGCAGGTGCTGGGGCTGGATGTCTCGCAAAAAATGCTGGCGCGGGCAAAGGAGATGACTTCGTCGTCGGCCATCACCTACGCCATCGCCGACCTGGAAAAACTCGACCTTCCGGATGCCGCTTTCGACCTGGCCTACAGCTCATTGGCGTTTCATTACATCGTTGATCTTAAGGGCCTGTTCGCGCGTATCCATCAAGCGTTGGTGCCGGGCGGGCGGTTGGTATTTTCCATCGAGCATCCGATCTTCATGGCGCCCCGGCAGCCGGGCTGGCTGATTGATGAGCAAGGGCGCAAGAGCTGGCCGGTGGACAGCTACCAGTTGCAAGGACCACGGGTGACAAACTGGCTGGCGGAGGGTGTGATCAAGCAACATCGCACCGTGGGCACGTTGCTGACGCTGTTGATCCAGGCGGGGTTTACCCTGACTCATGTCGACGAGTGGGGCCCGAGCGAAGCGGACCTGAAAGCCCGCCCCGCACTTGCAGAAGAGCTTGAGCGCCCAATGATGCTACTGGTGGCCGCCCACCGCTGATTCCTTGGGTGAAAACCCGACCAAAAATGTGGGAGCGGGCTTGCTCGCGAATGCGGTGGCTCAGCCAATGAATCTGGCACTGATACACCGCTTTCGCGAGCAAGCCCGCTCCCACATTTTGTTCCGCGTTAACCGGCCTTTTTCAGCGCCTCAATCAACTCATCCTTGCGCATGGTCGAGCGCCCGGGAATGTCCTTGGCACGCGCTTCTCTCAGCAAGCTTTCCTTGGTCTGCGTACCCAGCGAAACCCGGCTGTTACGCGGATGCCCCTCACGGCTGGCAGCAGCCCGCTTGGCCGACTCATGCCGGTCCTGGGACTTCTTCGCCGGCGCCTTGCGCTGGCCTGAACCGCCGGCCTTTTCGCCGCCGCCAGACTGCTTGTTGACGGTGGCCCAGGCCCGCGCCTCGGCTTCTTCTTTCGACAAGCCCTGGTGCTCATAACTCTCTTCGATATGGGCGGCCTTGCGCTTCTGTTCGGTGGTGTATTTGGCTTTGCTTCCACGAGGCATTGCGATACTCCTTCTGGCCCTCATACAAGATACAAGGGCCAGACCAGGCAAGGTGTGTTATTGGCCCGCTTCGCTTTCCAGCTTGCGAGCCGCTTCCACGCCGGACGCGGTGAGCTTGATCGGCAGGTTCAGCGAATGTTCACCGGCATCGTTGCAGGTCACATGGCCTTCCTTGATCCACCCGCGGTCCTGCAAGGTGGCCAAGGCGCTGGCCACCACTTTTTCACCTCGGTAGTTGTCCAGCACTTCTTTGCCCAACCCACTGGGATGAGCGTGGAGCAGACGGGTGAGGACTTCTTTTTCAAGGTTGTGATCGACGTTCATGCATACCTCTTCACTGGGAAATGGTTGGGTGTTCGTCTTTCTTGCGCATTAAGGCGCTGGCTGTTTTGGCGCGCCGGGGATGTTGGAGTCGTCACCCTTGTTGATCGAGGGCGAAGTGGCACCTGGGCCCATTTTGCCGTTGGGCACCGCACCGCTGTTGCGATTGGTGTCGTCGCCCTGGGTGCGTGGGTCCCTGCTGTTGTCGATGATGGCGCCGCCGTTGGTGTCCATGCCGGTACCCATCGAGTCCTTCGACTCTTGGGCGGCCGGGTTGGGCGGGCTGCCGACAGGGTCGGTCGGGCCGGTGCTGGAACCTGTGGTGGCGGCAAAGCTGCTCAGCGAAACAGCAGACAGCAAACCGGTGAGGGCGAGGGCGGCAAATTTGGAAGTCGTCATGATGGTGTCTCCATATGATTAATGTCCTTACCTGATATTGGTCCGCCCCCGTTTGTGATTCGTGCCTCGATACCGACGAACGGTCTTAGGTCGCTTGTAAGATTTTGTGTGACGAGATTCGGCGCCAGATCAACCGCGCCACCGTGATCAGCCAATTGAGCAGCGCCACCGCCAGTACACTTATCAACAGGGTCGGCATGCCGTATTCGACGATGAGCTTGCCCGCCAGCAACGGGAAACCGAACACCCCGATAAAGTACGCCAGGCTGAACAGCAGCAACGCCTGGGACGTGGTGCCCGCAGGTGTCTCGTTCGCAGCCAAACCATTGATCACCGAATACGTCAGGCCATAACCCACGCCCAGGGTGACGGCCGCCAGCAGGTAGCTGTAGTTGCCACTGACCCTGAACCCGAACAGGAAAATCGACCCCAGCATCAACCCGGACAACACACACGCCGCCCAATACGGATCACGCTTGACCACGATGCCGGCGATCAGCAGGCGGCTGGTAATCGCCGCACTCATGAAGCCCAGGAAGAACAGCGAATAGTCCAGCCCGTGCAACGCCGCGTAGCTGGTCTGGAAACTCGACAGCCCGCCAAACACGCAACCGCCGAGGCCCACCATGATGATCGCGAACACCGCCCGGGACGACAGCACCTTGCGTGTCGCCGACCAGGAAATCTTCGCCACCGGCGCGGTGTGTTGACTCAGCGCGCGACCCAGTCGCCAGAAAATCAGCACACCCACCAGGCTCGCCAGCGCTGCTATATGAAAGGCCGCCGTCAGCGAAAAATCCAGGGCACTTGCCGCCCGCCCCAGCAGTGGCCCGGAGCCGATTCCGGTCATCATGCTGCCCGACAGCAGGGCGAAATATTTGGCCCGCTGCGCCGGTTCCACCAGCATCGCGACGATGATCGGACCCAGCGTATAGAAGACGCCCCAGCCCAACCCCAACGACAAGCCAAAAAGCATCAAGCCCTCGCCGAACCCCGGCGCCAGCGCAAAGCCCAGGCACGCCACCACCAGCAATACGCCGAGCAGGGCGATCGACCTGGCAGCCCCCAGCAGGTCGGCCAGATGCCCGGAAACCAGCACCGCCACAAAGGTGCTGAGCATCGCCATGGAGATCACGCTGCCGGCGTCGTGTTCGTTGCCGCCGCGCGAATGGATCAGCAGCGACAGCAAGAATGTCGAGCCATAGGACAGGGAAAGCAGGTAGCTGGCGAGGCAGAAAAGGGCGAACAGTTTTCCGCCGACCGCAGGTGAGGCGTGCATGGGGGAGCCTTGCGTCTGTTGGATTTATGCCCAACTTTTTACCATGCACGGCACGTGGGATTGTTCTGTGGTTCGCGGCGCTTGCGTTAGCCCGCAGCGGAGTATGGCGTGCCTATTTCTTCGATGAACAGGTTCATGAAACCCTTCAACCGCTCATGGCGCGCCAGGGCCATGCGTTGCCCCGTCGGCGTCTGAAATCCGCCCGCCAGATGCAGCAGCTTGGTCTGGAAATGGTCGAGGCAAAAGCGCTTGTCGTCGTACTCGCGATGCTGCGCCGTTGGGTCAGCCGGGTCATACAGCCCGCTGCCCATGCGCCCGGCGATGTAAAATGTGCGGGCCACGCCGATCATGCCCAGGGAGTCCAAACGGTCGGCATCCTGCATAATCTTTGCTTCAAGCGTCACCGGCGTCAGGCCCGCCGAAAAGCTGTGGGTCTCGATGGCGTGGGTCACCGCTGCAATCGTCTCGGGCTGCCACGCCAACCCCTGCAAAATCTGCCCGGCCTTGTCCGCCGCCAATGTTGAGGCCTTGGAACGCAACGGCGAATTCTTCTCCACCGCGACGCAGTCATGGAGCAGCACCGCCGCCAGCAGCACCTCCAGATCGCCACCTTCCTCTGCCTGGATCGACCGCACGTTGTGCCACACCCGTTGCAAGTGGGACAGGTCGTGGGCGCCGTCTTCCGAAGGCTCAAGGGCGTGAGGCAATAACGTCGCGGCGAGGTCGGTCAAGGGCGTGAAGGGCATGGGGATTCTCAAAGGTCGATGGCCTGCAGGTTAGCCGCGAATCAAATTGCACTGCAATCGGTCATTAAAGCGCCTTAGTATGTGTGCTCTCTTTCCCTGACAAGGCCTGCCCATGACCATCGAGATTCGCCCCGCCGTGCCCAGCGATGCTGCGCAGATCCTGACCTTCATCACCGAGCTTGCCGACTATGAAAAAGCCCGGCACGAAGTGATCGCCAGCGTGGTGGACATCGAGCGCAGCCTGTTCAGTGAAGGTGCCACCGCCCACGGCCTGATCTGCCTGCGCGACGGTTTGCCGATCGGCTTTGCGGTGTTCTTTTTCAGCTATTCCACGTGGCTGGGCAGCAACTGCCTGTACCTCGAAGACCTGTACATCAACCCCGAGCAACGCGGTGGCGGGGCGGGCAAGAAGTTGCTGCGCCACCTGGCGAAAATCGCCTGTGACAACGGCTGCGGGCGTTTCGAGTGGAGCGTGCTGGACTGGAACGAGCCGGCCATCGCGTTCTACAAATCCATCGGTGCCCAGCCCCAGGAAGAGTGGGTACGCTACCGCATGGAAGGCGACGCCCTCAGGGATTTCGCACAGGGTTAAGTGTGCATAAAGGACCGGCTTTTAAAGCCGGTTTTTTTATATATTTGCTCACTATATGGGATGATAATTTATATATTGAGATGTTCCGGTTTCTGGGTTTATAGTCTTGCGCATCAGCACTCACTACCAAAAACAAAACAGGTGAAGCGATGCAGGCACAACCGTTGTCGTTACCTCCGGTGCCCGAGCCGACTTACGGCGAGCGACTGAAGAACAAAGTCGTGGTCATCACCGGTGCCGCCCAAGGCATTGGCGAGGCTATCGTCGCCTGCTTCCAGGCTCAGCAGGCGCGCCTGGTGATCGGTGATATCCAGGGCGAGAAGGTCGAGCAGGTCGCCGCCCACTGGCGCGAACACGGCGCCGAGATCTACGCACAACCTGTCGACATCACTTCCAAGGATCAATGGCGCGCCCTGGTGGACGTCGCTATCGAACGCTTTGGCCGCGTCGATGTGCTGGTCAATTGCGCCGGCGTCAACGTGTTCCGCGACCCGCTGGAAATGACCGACGAAGACTGGCGCCGCTGCTTCGCCATCGACCTCGACGGCGCCTGGTACGGCTGCCGTACCGTGTTGCCGCACATGATCGAGCAAGGCATCGGCAACATCATCAACATCGCCTCCACCCACTCCAGCCACATCATTCCCGGCTGCTTCCCGTACCCGGTGGCCAAGCACGGCTTGCTCGGGCTGACCCGCGCGCTGGGCATCGAATACGCGCCCAAGGGCATCCGCGTAAATGCCATCGCGCCGGGCTATATCGAAACCCAACTCAACGTCGATTACTGGAACGGCTTTGCCGACCCGCACGCCGAGCGCCAGCGTGCCTTCGACCTGCACCCGCCCAAGCGCATCGGCCAGCCGATTGAAGTGGCGATGACGGCACTGTTTCTTGCGACCGATGAGGCGCCCTTTATCAATGCCACCTGCCTGATGATCGATGGTGGGCGGTCGGTGATGTACCACGATTAAAACTTTTCCAAATAACAAGAAGAGGTGGTTCATGCTCAAGAAAACACTAGGCACCCTTGCCCTCACGATGGCGCTCAGCGGCCTGGCCTCTGCCGAAGAAGTAAAGATCGGCTTCCTGGTCAAGCAGGCGGAAGAGCCCTGGTTCCAGACCGAATGGGCCTTCGCTGAAAAAGCCGGCAAGGACCATGGTTTCACCGTGATCAAGATCGCCGTGCCCGACGGCGAGAAAACCCTGTCCGCCATCGATACCCTGGCCGCCAACGGCGCCAAGGGTTTCGTGATCTGCCCGCCGGACGTGTCCCTGGGCCCTGCGATCATGGCCAAGGCCAAGCTGAATAACCTCAAAGTGCTGGCGGTAGACGACCGCTTCGTCGACGCCAAGGGCAAGCCCATGGAAGACGTGCCTTACGTCGGCCTGGACGCCTACAAGATCGGCCAGAAACAGGGCGAAGCCATGGCCACCGAAGCCAAGCATCGCAACTGGGACTGGAAGGACACCTACGCCGTCATCAATACCTTCGACGAGCTGGAAACCGGCAAGAAACGCACCGACGGTTCGGTAGAAGGCCTCAAGGCCGCCGGCCTGCCGGTTGACCATATCCTGTTCACCGCGCAGAAAACCCTCGACGTGCCGGGCGCCATGGACTCCACCAACTCGGCCCTGGTGAAACTGCCCAGCGGTGCGAAAAACCTGCTGATTGGCGGCATGAACGACAGCACCGTACTGGGCGGCGTACGCGCCACCGAAAGCGCCGGCTTCAAGGCCACGAACGTGATTGGCGTGGGCATCAACGGCACCGACGCCATCGAAGAACTGAAGAAATCCGACACCGGTTTCTACGGCTCGATGCTGCTCAGCCCCGATGCGTCCGGCTATAAAACCGCGACCTCGATGTTCGAGTGGGTGACCAAAGGCACTGAGCCTGCCAAGTTCACCGCACTGGATAACGTGACCCTGATCACCCGCGCCAACTTCAAGGAAGAGTTGAGCAAGATCGGTCTGTGGAAATGAACAGCGCCGCTGCAGAGAGCCTGCGCTTCAACGGCATCGGCAAGGAGTTTCCCGGGGTGAAGGCCCTGGCGCAGATCAGCTTCGAAGCGCGGCCCCATTCGGTGCATGCGCTGATGGGCGAGAACGGCGCGGGCAAGTCGACCTTGCTGAAAATCCTCGGCGGTTTTTATCCGCCCAACAGCGGCAGCTTGCAGTTGGGCGAACGCAGCGTGAGTTTCAAGTCGGCGGCCGACAGCATCGCCAGCGGCATCGCAGTGATTCACCAGGAGCTGCAACTGGTGCCGGAAATGACCGTCGCCGAGAACCTGCTGCTGGGGCATATGCCGTCGCGCTTTGGCGTGGTCAATCGCGGGGCGATGGTGCGCAAGGCACGGGAACTGCTCAAGGGCCTGGCGGATGAAATCGATCCGAACATGCGCCTGGGCAGCCTGTCCCTCGGCCAGCGGCAACTGGTGGAAATCGCCAAGGCCATGTCGCGCAACGCCCATGTGATTGCGTTCGACGAACCCACCAGCAGCCTCTCGGCCCGTGAGATCGAGCGGCTGATGGTGATCATCGCCCGACTGCGGGATGAAGGCCGGGTGATCCTCTACGTGTCGCACCGCATGGAAGAAGTGTTCCGTATCTGCGATGCGGTGACGGTGTTCAAGGACGGGCGCTTCGTGCGCACGTTCGAGGACATGACGCAGTTGAACGTCGACCAACTGGTCAACTGCATGGTCGGGCGCGATATCCAGGATATCTACGACTACAGGCCGCGCGAGCACTGCGGTGAAGCGCTGCGAGTCGAAGGTTTGCTCGGGCCGGGGTTGCAGGAACCGGTGAGCCTGCAGGTGAACAAGGGCGAGATTCTCGGGCTGTTCGGCCTGGTGGGGGCCGGGCGCACAGAGTTGTTGCGCCTGCTCGCCGGGCTGTCCCGCAGCACCCAGGGGACTCTGGTGCTGCATGGCCAGGCGCAGACGTTCAAGACACCACGGGATGCGATTGCGGCGGGGGTGTTGCTCTGCCCCGAGGACCGCAAGAAGGAAGGCATCGTGCCCCGCGCGAGTGTTGCGGAGAACATCAATATCAGTGCGCGGCGTGACCATGCGCGCTTCGGCTGGCTGATCCAGGGCGGCTGGGAACGCACCAACGCCCAGCGGCAGATCAGCGCGCTGAACGTGCGCACGCCGTCGGCGGACCAGCCGATTCTGTTCCTGTCGGGCGGCAATCAGCAGAAGGCGATTCTCGGCCGCTGGTTGTCGATGCCGATGAAAGTGTTGCTGCTGGACGAGCCGACCCGCGGCATTGATATCGGTGCGAAATCGGAGATCTACCAGATCATTCATAACCTGGCGGCCAGTGGCATCGCGGTGATCGTGGTGTCCAGCGACCTGATGGAAGTGATGGGCATCTCCGACCGCATCCTGGTGATGAGCGAAGGCGCCCTGACCGGCGAATTGACCCGCGATCAAGCGGACGAAGCACGGCTGCTGCAACTGGCTCTTCCGCGTACGCGGGACTGAAGAATACGAGGTGGGTATGTCACAGGTAAAAACTGCAAGAAGCTTCTGGCCGGGGTTCAACCAGCGCAAGTTTCTCGATGATTGGGTCATGCTGCTGGCGGCCTTGAGCATCTTTGTGCTCAGCGCCATCTTCATCGACAACTTCCTCTCGCCGCTGAACATGCGTGGCCTGGGTCTGGCGATTTCCACTGTGGGGATTGCGGCCTGCACCATGCTGTTTTGCCTGGCGTCGGGGCACTTCGACTTGTCGGTGGGTTCGGTGATCGCCTGTTCGGGCGTGGTGGCGGGGATCGTGATTCGCGACACCGACAGCGTGTTCTTCGGCGTGTCGGCGGCGTTGGCCATGGGCCTGGTGGTGGGACTGATCAACGGCATCGTGATCGCCAAGCTGCGGATCAACGCGTTGATCACGACGCTGGCGACGATGCAGATCGTGCGTGGGCTGGCGTATATCTTTTCCAACGGCAAGGCGGTCGGCGTGATGGACGAAAACTTCTTCGTCTTTGGTAACGGCCAGCTGTTTGGCGTGCCGGTGCCAATCGTCATCACCGTGCTGTGCTTTGT
The DNA here is from genome assembly GCF_044742865.1 of Pseudomonas sp. NPDC087814. Classification (NCBI taxonomy): domain Bacteria; kingdom Pseudomonadati; phylum Pseudomonadota; class Gammaproteobacteria; order Pseudomonadales; family Pseudomonadaceae; genus Pseudomonas; species Pseudomonas sp. NPDC087814. The sequence goes on from NZ_JBIUVK010000004.1 coordinate 82,555, forward strand.
GTTTTTTGGCTGGTTGCTGAACTACACCACCTACGGGCGCAACACCATGGCCATCGGTGGCAACCAGGAAGCGGCGCTGTTGGCCGGGGTGAATGTCGATCGCACCAAGATCATCATCTTTGCCGTGCATGGCGTGATCGGCGCGTTGGCCGGGGTGATCCTGGCGTCGCGGATGACCTCGGGGCAACCGATGATTGGCCAGGGGTTCGAGTTGACGGTGATCTCGGCGTGCGTGCTGGGCGGGGTGTCGCTGAGCGGCGGGATCGGGATGATCCGGCATGTGATTGCCGGGGTGCTGATTCTGGCGATCATCGAGAACGCGATGAACCTGAAGAACATCGACACCTTCTACCAATACGTGATTCGCGGCTCGATCCTGTTGCTGGCGGTGATTATCGACCGCATGAAACAACGATAAAAAGGGCGCCACACGACCAATGTGGGAGCGGGCTTGCTCGCGAAAACGGTGTGTCAGTCAGCGTATGCATTAACTGGAAAACCGCCTTCGCGAGCAAGCCCGCTCCCACATTTTGATCTCCTCTGTTTTGCTGGTCCGCATTTGCCATAATGCTCGCCGTTTTCGTACTTCCCAATAGGCCCGATATGCAGGAAAACGCCCAAACTCCCGTCAAAGAAGCCGCGCCCACCGGCACTCAAACCCTGCTTCGTGGCCTGGGCGTGGTGCAGGCAGTGGCGGCCGGTGCGCGGGATCTGAAGGAAATCGCCAAGCGCATCGGCACCACCCGCAGCACCACTCACCGCCTGGCCAGTTGCCTGGTGGAAGAACGCTACCTGCGCGTAGTGCCGCAAGTCGGTTATCTGCTGGGCCCCAAATTGATCGAGCTGGGTTTCCAGGCCCGTGAAGAACTGCCTTTGGTCAGCCTGGCAGTGCCGTATCTGGACGAGTTGTCGGCGTTGACCGGCGATACCATCCACCTGGCTATTCGCGAATACGACGACGTGCTGTACCTGCACAAGAACCCTGGCCGCAACGGCCCGGAAATGCGCTCGCGCGTCGGCCATCGCATGCCGCTGGCGCGCACCGGGATCGGCAAGGCGTTGTTGCTGGATGACAGCGTGGAAGAGTGGCAGCGCCTGTATCAGGTCAGCCTGCCGACGGGCGGGAAGAATCTGCAGTGGCCGCAGCACCCCGAGCAATCCTGGGCGCAGTTTGAACAGCGCATGCAGGAATACGTGGCGGGCGGTTATGCGTTCGACCTGGAAGACAACGAACCGTCGATCCGTTGTGTCGCGGCACCGGTGCGCGATGCCAGCCGGCGAATCGTCGCCGGCATCAGCATCGCCAGTACCGTGCCCTACATGCCGCTGGAGAAAATGGCCGAGCTGATCCCCGTGATCAAACAGGTCGCAGCACGGCTGTCAGCGGAGTTGGGCGCGAAGGCCTGATCAGGCCGTGATCGTTCCCACGCTCCGCGTGGGAATGCCGCTTCGGATGCTCCGCGTCCAGCACTTGAGCCCTGCGCAACGGTGACGCGGAGCGTCACAGCATGCGTTCCCACGCAGAGCGTGGGAACGATCTTGGTCAGGCCTTGAGGGTCGCCATGTCGATCACGAAGCGGTACTTCACATCACCGGCAATCATGCGGGTGTAGGCTTCGTTGATCTGGCGGATGTCGAGCATCTCGATGTCGCAGGTGATGCCGTGCTCGGCGCAGAAATCCAGGACTTCCTGGGTTTCGGCAATCCCACCGATCAACGAACCGGCCAGCACCTTGCGGCCCAGCACCAGCTTGGCAGCGTTGACGGGCGGGTCGACCGGCTCGATCAAACCTACCAGGATGTGCACGCCGTCAAAGCGCAGTACGTCGAGGTAGGGATTCAAGTCGTGCTGCACCGGGATGGTGTCCAGCAGGAAGTCGAAATGCCCGGCAGCGGCTTTCATCTGGGCTTCGTCGGTGGACACGATCACGTGGTCGGCGCCCTGGCGACGGCCTTCTTCAGCCTTGCTCGCGGAGCGGGTGAACAGCGTCACTTCCGCGCCCATGGCCTTGGCGAACTTGATGCCCATATGGCCCAAACCGCCCATGCCCAGAACGCCAACCTTGTCGCCAGCCTTCACGCCGTAGTGCTTGAGCGGCGAGTAAGTGGTGATGCCGGCGCAGAGGATCGGCGCGGCGCTGGCCAGGTCGAGCTTGGCCGGGATCTTCACCACGAAGTGCTCGCTGACCACGATGCTGTCGGAGTAGCCGCCCATGGTGTTGCTGCCGTCGACCCGGTCCGGGGTGGCGTAGGTCATGGTCGGGCCTTCGAGGCAGTATTGCTCGAGGTCCGCGTGGCAGGCGTCGCAGTGACGGCAGGAGTCGACCATGCAGCCAACACCCACCAGGTCGCCGACTTTGTGCGCGGTGACGCTGGCGCCGACGGCGGTGACTTTACCGACGATCTCGTGGCCCGGCATCAGCGGGTACACGGCGATGCCCCATTCGTTGCGTGCCTGGTGGATGTCGGAGTGGCAGACGCCGCAGTAGAGAATTTCGATCGCCACGTCATCGACGCGCGGGCTACGGCGTTCGAAGGACATGGGGGCGAGGGGAGTGGTGGCCGATTGAGCGGCATAACCGATGGCGGTGTACATGGAGAAACCTCGCAGGTGCAGTAACAGGTGAGGTGGCGCATTCTCCGCGCCGTGCCTGGGTGCGGCCATGGCGATTGCTCCGAGTCTCATGCCTATTCGTCCGGGAGTGCCCCTGGATTGGATCACTGTGGCGCCAGACCTGCGATGATGGTCTCATCCCCTTTTTCGCGAAGTTTTTGCCATGTTGTTGACCCGCCATGTCGATGCCAATGCCGCGTTGGTTGCCTTGATCGAACCCCTGACACCCCGTGATGGGTTCTCGCCCACGAACCTGCCGGGCGTGCAGGTATTGCGTGCCAGTTGCGACGTGGCGCGGGGCCCGCAGATTTATGAACCGAGCCTGATGATCGTCGCCCAGGGCAGCAAGGTCGCGTACCTGGGCCCGCGTACCCTGGAGTACGGCGCGGGGCATTACCTGATCCAGGCGATGCCGGTGCCGTTCGAATGCGAGACTTTTGCCATGCCGAATGCACCGCTGTTGGGTGTGACGGTAGGCATTGATCGGGTGGTGCTGGGTGAGCTGGTGATGGCGATGGGGATCCAGAGCGGGCCACCGCCGGCGGCGCAGACGTTGGAGTCGATGAGTTCGGTGGTGCTGGACGACGCCATGCGCGGCTGTGTCGAACGCCTGTTGCAGTGCCTGCACGATCCGCTGGAGAGCCGGATCATGGGCCCGGCGCGGGTGCGGGAATTATTGTTCACCGCATTGCGCGGGCCACAGGCGGATGTGTTGCGGGCGTTGGTGGAGCAGCAGGGGCAGTTTTCGCGGGTGGCGACTTCGTTGAATCACCTGCATGCCCATTACGCCGAGCCGCTGAATATCGAGACATTGGCAGGTTATGCGCACATGAGTGCGTCGACCTTCCACGAACACTTCAAGCGCTGCACGCTGTTGTCGCCGGTGCAGTACCTCAAGCGTCTGCGGTTGCTCAAGGCACAACAGTTGCTGTTGGTGGAGGGCATGGGCGTGGCGCAGGCGGCCCACAGTGTGGGGTATCAGAGCACGTCGCAGTTCAGCCGGGAATACAAGCGCTACTTCGAGCGCAGCCCTGGGGATGAGCGGGCGGCGTAACTCTCCCGGGCACAATTCGGTCAAAAATGTGGGAGCGGGCTTGCTCGCGAAAGCGGTGGTTCAGCCAAAACATCTGTGACTGATACACCGCTTTCGCGAGCAAGCCCGCTCCCACATTTGACCGAGTCGATGGGTCTTTTTCCGGGCTACAAAAAAGGCCCCCATTTGGGAGCCTTCTGTTCAAGCAGCGGATTTACATATTCGGGTAAGTCGGCCCACCCGCACCTTCCGGCGTCACCCACGTAATGTTCTGCGAAGGGTCCTTGATGTCACAGGTCTTGCAGTGCACGCAGTTCTGGGCGTTGATCTGGAAGCGCTTCTCGCCGTCTTCCTTGGTGATCACTTCATACACGCCGGCCGGGCAGTAGCGCTGCGCCGGTTCATCGTAAAGCGGCAGGTTGGTGCCGATCGGGATGCTCGGGTCTTTCAGCTTCAGGTGGCACGGTTGTTCTTCTTCGTGGTTGGTACCGGAGATGAACACCGAACTCAGCTTGTCGAAGCTCAGCTTGCCGTCGGGTTTCGGGTAGTCGATCTTCTTGCTGTCCTTGGCCAGCTTGAGGCAGGCGTAGTCCGGCTTGGTATCGTGCAGGGTAAACGGCATTTTGCCGCCGAGGATGTTCTGGTCGAACCAGTTGAAGCCGGCACCAATGATCGGGCCGAACTTGTGCATCGCCGGGCCGAAGTTTCGGCTGGCGAACAGTTCTTCGTAGAGCCAGCTGTTCTTGAAGCTGTCGACGTAAGCGGTCAGTTCGTCACCGCCTTCGGATTCGGCGAACAGGCGATCGGCCACGGCGTCAGCGGCGAGCATGCCGGACTTCATCGCGGTGTGGCTGCCCTTGATCTTGGCGAAGTTCAGGGTGCCCAGGTCGCAGCCGATCAGCGCGCCGCCCTTGAACACCATTTTCGGCAGTGAGTTCAGGCCGCCTTTGCAGATGGCGCGGGCGCCGTAGCTGATGCGTTTGCCGCCTTCCAGGTACTGGGCCAGCACGGGGTGATGCTTGAGGCGCTGGAACTCGTCGAACGGCGACAGGAAGGTGTTGCTGTAGGACAGGTCGACGATCAGGCCGACGACCACCTGGTTGTTTTCCAGGTGATAGAGGAACGAACCGCCGGTGTTCTCCGCGCTCATGATGTCCAGCGGCCAACCGGCGGTGTGCACCACCAGGCCTGGCTGGTGTTTGGCCGGGTCGATTTCCCAGATTTCCTTCAGGCCGATGCCGTAGTGCTGGGCGTCGGCGTCGCTGTCCAGGTTGAAGCGCTGGATCAGTTGCTTGCCGATGTGGCCACGGCAACCTTCGGCGAACAGCGTGTACTTGCCACGCAGTTCCATGCCCGGGGTGTAGACGCCTTCTTTCGGGTTGCCTTCACGGTCGACGCCCAGGTCACCGGTGATGATCCCGCGCACCACGCCGTTTTCGTCGAACAGCGCTTCCTGGGCGGCGAAGCCCGGGTACACTTCCACACCCAGGTTTTCGGCCTGCTGGGCGAGCCAGCGGCACAGGTTGCCCAGGGAAATAATGTAGTTGCCTTCGTTGTGCATGGTCTTGGGCACAAAGAAGTCAGGCACCTTGGTGGAAGCTTCGCTGGAGCGCAGTACATAGATGTCATCACGCACAACAGGGGTGTTGAGCGGTGCACCGAGTTCTTTCCAGTCCGGGAACAGTTCGTTCAGGGCACGGGGTTCAAACACGGCACCGGACAGGATATGAGCGCCGACTTCGGAGCCTTTTTCGACCACGCAGACGCTGATTTCCTTACCGGCTTCGGCGGCCTTCTGCTTCAATCGGCAGGCGGCAGACAGGCCTGCCGGGCCAGCGCCGACGATGACCACGTCGAATTCCATGTATTCGCGTTCCACAGGCTATCTCCTACTCAAGGCTCAACGGCTTTTTTTTCTAATGGGTGGAGGTTCGGTAATCCGTCCCACAATGCCTGCATCAATCTCATGCAAGGGGCAGGGACGACCCACCTTTCTCTCTAGGTGGCGCATTATATCTACACCACTCTCAGCGTCCAATACAAACGTTTGTTTGAATTGCCCGCAAGCTAGGTAAATCAAAGCAACGCGGCTTATAACTGACCATTTTGGCGTATTGACCGGAATAGGCGTTCCGGTCAATATACGGTCGGTTTTGCGCATCCCGTAGGCAGACTGTGGGTTTCAAGGCCACCTCGAAAGACAGGCTGAAGGCAAATAAGGGTGACGCGCGAGCCACGATGGCGCGCAGTTTACACGCCACGATAATGAATGACCTCTCAGTCACCGCTGACGAACGGTCATCACTCCCGTGAGCAAGGTCCCCCGCCGACGATTGCCGGTGTTTTTGGAGGTGCCCTTGTGTGCCGATGAGCATCAAACCGCCAGGTTCGCCTAGGCGACTTTCTTTTCACCGGAGAGTAACGAGGAATCCATGAAGGTTCTTGTAGCTGTCAAACGCGTTGTCGATTACAACGTGAAAGTTCGCGTCAAGGCGGACAATTCCGGCGTCGACCTCGCTAACGTCAAGATGTCGATGAACCCTTTCTGCGAAATCGCCGTGGAAGAAGCCGTACGCCTGAAAGAGAAAGGTGTTGCGACTGAAATCGTCGTCGTTTCCATCGGTCCGACCACTGCTCAAGAGCAGCTGCGTACCGCCCTGGCGCTGGGTGCCGATCGCGCCATCCTCGTCGAATCCGCTGAAGAGCTGACTTCCCTGGCCGTTGCCAAGTTGTTGAAAGCCGTTGTCGACAAGGAACAGCCATCGCTGGTGATCCTCGGCAAACAAGCCATCGACAGCGATAACAACCAGACTGGCCAGATGCTGGCTGCACTGACCGGTTACGGCCAGGGCACCTTCGCCTCGAAAGTCGAAGTGAGCGGCGACAAGGTTGCCGTGACCCGCGAAATCGACGGCGGCGCGCAGACAGTTTCCCTGAAACTGCCGGCCATCGTCACCACCGACCTGCGTTTGAACGAGCCGCGCTACGCGTCCCTGCCAAACATCATGAAAGCCAAGAAGAAGCCTCTCGAAGTGCTGACTCCGGATGCTTTGGGCGTTTCCACCGCCTCCACCAACAAGACCGTAAAAGTCGAAGCGCCGGCTGCACGCAGCGCGGGCATCAAGGTCAAGTCGGTGGCTGAACTGGTCGAGAAACTGAAAAACGAAGCGAAGGTAATCTAACCATGACTATCTTGGTAATCGCAGAACACGACAACAAGGTCGTGGCTCCGGCCACCCTGAACACTGTTGCCGCCGCCGCCAAAATCGGTGGTGATATCCACGTGCTGGTCGCCGGCCAAAACGTTGGCGCCGTGGCTGAAGCCGCTGCCAAAATCGCTGGCGTGAGCAAAGTACTGGTTGCCGATAACGCAGCCTACGCTCACCAATTGCCGGAAAACGTTGCGCCGCTGGTTGCAGAGCTGGGCGCTGGCTACAGCCACATCCTGGCTGCCGCCACCTCCAATGGCAAAAACATCCTGCCGCGCGTTGCTGCGCAACTGGACGTTGACCAGATCTCCGAGATCGTTTCGGTAGAAAGCGCCGACACCTTCAAGCGTCCGATCTATGCCGGTAACGCCATCGCTACCGTGCAGTCTACTGCGTCGGTAAAAGTCATCACCGTGCGTGCCACCGGTTTCGACCCGGTGGCTGCTGAAGGTGGTTCGGCTGCGGTTGAAGCTGTGGCCGCTGCCCACGACGCTGGCACTTCCAGCTTCGTTGGCGAAGAGCTGGCCAAGTCCGATCGTCCGGAACTGACCGCTGCCAAGATCGTCGTTTCCGGCGGCCGCGGCATGCAGAACGGCGACAACTTCAAGCACCTGTACGCCCTGGCCGACAAGCTGGGCGCTGCGGTCGGCGCTTCCCGCGCAGCCGTCGACGCAGGTTTTGTACCGAACGACATGCAGGTCGGCCAGACCGGCAAGATCGTTGCGCCACAGCTGTACATCGCCGTCGGTATCTCCGGCGCGATCCAGCACTTGGCCGGTATGAAAGACTCCAAGGTGATCGTTGCGATCAACAAGGACGAAGAAGCACCGATCTTCCAGGTGGCTGATTACGGCCTGGTCGCGGACTTGTTCGAAGCCGTACCCGAGTTGGAGAAGCTGGTCTAATCCAGCCGCTTCACTTATAAAGAGCCCGGTCTTTTGACCGGGCTTTTTTTTGCCCGGTAATTTTTCAACTGGAGAACCCTGCCATGGAATTGCGTTCCTGGACTGTACTGCTGGCCCTGTCACTGCTGCCGGCGGTGTCGCTGGCGGCTGGCAAATGTGATCGCCTGGTGATCACCGGCAGCCCGGACGCACCACCTTATCTGTGGCGTGATCCCCAGGACCCCACGCACTTGATCGGCGCCACCGCCGACATGCTGCAGCAAGTGGCCAAGGACCTCGGGGTGAAAATCGACCTGCTGTACGGCGGCAAACGTTCCCTGGCGCTGGAAGAAGTGCGCAGCGGGCGCATGGACATCCTCGCCGACGCGCCATTGACCCTCGACGCCCTGGACTCCCTCGACTACATCCACCCGGCATTGGTGCAAACCGATTATCTGGTCTGGACCCGCAAGGATTCCTCCCTGGCCTACAGCCAGGCCAGCGACCTGCAGGGCCACAAGGGCGCGGTGTCGGAAAGGGCGCGCCTGAGCCGCGACTTTGAAACCTTGGCCGCCGAGCAACTGACCTTGCAACGCTTGCCCAGCCTGACCCCGGCGTTCCAGAAGCTGCTGCTGGGGGAAGTGGACTACGTACTCGCCGGACGTTATTCCGGCATGGCCATGGCCCAGACCCTGGGCATGAGCAACGACCTGGTGGCGCGGGAAATCCCCATCGACCAGCCGGGCCTGTACCTGGCCATTTCCCACAACTCCGCCTGCAACGATCCGTGGTTGCGCGGACAGCTCGCCAAAAAGATGACAGAATTGCCCGCGTCCGGTCTGGCGGAAACCGCGCTGCAGAGCAATCTTGAGCGCTGGAAAGCGCAGTTGCAGCAACCCGTCGGCACCCCAACAAAGTAGGGATTTTAAGTGACTATTCGACCTCTTTTCGCGGCCCTCGCCGTTGTAGCTCTGGCGGGATGTGCAGCCGATCCTGCGCCGAATGAACAGATGCGCCTGACCCGGCAAGCCCTGGAACAAGCCAGCGCCGTGGGCGCCGTTGCCAGCGATTCGCCCGAGCTGAAGCTGGCGGAAGACAAGTTCACCCAGGCCCGTGCCGACATGGCCGATGAATCCTACAAGGACGCCCGCATGCAGGCTGAAGAAGCCGAGCTGGACGCCCGCCTGGCGGAAGCGCGGGTGCTGACCCGCAAAAGCCAGGAGCAACTGAACGTGCTCAACACCCGCATCACCCGCCTGCGCAAGCAGTTGCAGTTGGGAGACGCCCAATGAGCCCGTTGATGCGTGGGTTGAGCTGTGTGGTATTGCTGGGCAGTGCGCTGGGTGGTTGTGCGACGCACCCCGACAGTAACCTCGCCTTGCAACAGGCCAGCACTGACTTCCAGAAGGTCAAGGAAGATTCGAATGTGCTGCGTATCGCACCCAAGGACGTGATTCGCGCCGGTGAGTCCCTGGCCCGTGCCGACCGTTTCTCCAGCTTCTGGGGCAGCGGCGCCGATGTGGCGCATTACGCCTACCTGAGCCAGCGCTACAGCGCGATTGCCCGGGAACACACCGAGCAGGCACTCAATCAGGAGCGTGGGGTCAAGCTGGAGCTGGAACGCCAGCGCCTGCAACTGGCCCTGCGTGAAGCCAAGCTCTCCAGCGTTCAGCAACAGGGCAAATGGATTGAGGCGCAGATATCCAGCCTGACCACCGTCCAGCCTGATCGCGGGCTGGTGATGACCCTGGGTGACGTGCTGTTCGATACGGGTGATGCAGAGCTGCAAAACTCGGCCAACCGCACCGTGCTCAAAGTGGTGCAGTTCCTGCAACTGAACCCCAAGCGCGTGGTGCGCATCGAGGGTTACACCGACAATACCGGCGGCGAACAGGAAAATATCAAACTGTCCCGGGACCGCGCTCAAGCGGTTGCGGATGTACTGAGCGACCTGGGGATCGACGAAAAACGCATTCAGGTCGAAGGCTACGGCGATCAGTATCCGGTCGAAGCCAACGCGTCTGAGCGGGGCAGGGCGCAGAACCGTCGGGTAGAAATTGTGTTCTCCGACGAAAAAGGCCAGCTGGGCGCTGCTCGCTAAACCTGTTGTTCAAGATGGAGGGGTGATTCCTGTAGGAGCTGTCGAGCCCCAGCGAGGCTGCGACAGGATCGCCTCGGTGGACCTGCGAGACCGCAGCGCCTGCATCGCAGCCTCGCTGAAGCTCGACAGCTCCCACATAAGCCCGATCAATGATCGGGTTTTTTATGCCCGCGATTCAGTTCGCAACCCTTACAGTTTTTTCTATCACTGCCGCCCGCGCTCGACTATTGTGGCAACTGTCCCCGTACACTTCTAAACTGTGCCGGTATGTTTCACACAAAAATAAAATACCCGTGAAATCGAGTGCTGCGTCATGACCAATCTGTTGCTCTACCAACGTATCGCCCAGCAGCTGGCTGAGGATATCCGCCGCGGTGTCTATCAACCGGGCGAGCGCGTGCCTTCGGTACGCAAAATGAGCTCCCAGCTCAACGTCAGCCACGCCACCGTGTTGCAGGCCTACGCGAACCTGGAAGACCAGGGTTTGATTCGCGCGCGGCCGCAGTCCGGGTATTACGTGCACCAGACGCCGGCGCTCACTGCGCTCACGCCGGACATCGCCCGGGTCGAGCGTCCAGGGTTGGTCACCCGCAGCAGCATCATTCAACAGGTGTTGGTGGAATCCCGTCGCGAAGGCGTGTTCCCGCTGGGCGCCGCCGTGCCGAGTGTCGACTACCTGCCTGTGCGCGCGCTGCATCAGCAACTGGCCAAGGTCACGCGTTTCCAGAGCCCGCGGGCGTTCAGCTACATGTTCAGCCCGGGTTTCGAGCCGCTGCGGCGCCAGGTGGCGATCCGTATGCGCGATGCCGGGGTGGTGGTCGACCCCTCCGAAGTGGTGATCACCCATGGGTGTGTCGATGCATTGCAGATGTCGCTGCGGGTGCTGACCCGTCCCGGCGACCTGATCGCCGCCGAATCGCCGACCTATTACGGCTTGCTGCAACTGGCGGATCTGCTGGGCCTGAAGGTCATCGAAATCCCCAGCGACCCGGCCACCGGCATGAGCCTGGAAGCCCTGCAACTGGCAGCCAACCAATGGTCGATCAAGGCCCTGGTGCTGACCACGCGCCTGAGCAATCCCCTGGGCGGCACCATGCCCGAAGAGCGGCAGAAACAGTTGCTGCGCCTGGCCTCGGATTTCGATATCCAGGTGGTCGAGGACGATATCTATGGCGAACTGATGTTCGAACTGGGCCGCACCAAGGCCCTGAAAGCCTACGACCGTCTGGACCGGGTCATCTATTGCTCGAGTTTCTCGAAGACCCTGTCACCGGGCATTCGCATTGGCTGGATGATTGCCGGCAAGTACCAGCAGGAAATCCAGCGCCTGCAAATGTTCAGCACCCATTCGGCCTGCAGCGTGACCCAGATGGGCACGGCGGCGTACCTGGAGAATGGCGGTTACGACCGCCACCTGCGCTATATCCGCCAGGAGTACCGCAAGAACCTCAGCGCGTTCCAGCTGGCCGTGCAGCAGTATTTTCCCGAAGGCACCCAGATGACCCGCCCGACCGGCGGTTTTATCCTGTGGGTCAGTTTGCCTGGACGGGTCAATACCCAGGAACTGCACGTGCGCGCCTTGCAGCAGGGCATCAGCATTGCACCGGGGCTGATCTTCAGTAATACGGAACAGTTCAACCACTGTATTCGCCTGAACTGCGGCACCCCGTGGAACCGCGAGGCGGAGCGCGCCTTGATGACCCTCGGGATGCTGGCAAGCCAGTTATGCCAGGAGACTGCGGCGGGTTTTTGAGGCATGGAAAGGGGACACGACGGGTAGCTGGCTAATTACCATGCTTGTCATACCGTCCTCAACAAGCGAGCATATGGCCTTCTGCCGTTAATGCTGCTGGCGATATGACTTATACCTTTCCTGCTGCCCTGCTGATCTGCGTGTTAAGCCTGTGTAACGCTGGCGCTGTCCTGGCGGCTCCCGCCGGTGAAGCGGCACCTGCTGCCAGCTCCCAGCAAACGGTGCCGGCGAAAAAAGCCGCTGCGGCCAAGAAGGCACCGGTCGCGAAGAAAGCCCCCGCAAAGAAAGCAACGCCGGTTAAAAAACGTGCGCCTATCGCCAGCAAGTCAAAGTCGGCCCACGAAGTCGCCAAGACGCCGCTGCCGCCTGCAGAGCTGGATTTGAGCCTGCCGTCGAACATGGTTCGCCACCTGCAACCCCTCGGCACCATGCCGCAGCCGAAGAACGTGCCGCTGCTGCCGCCGATGTTTGCCGAAAAGCCCACTGACAACAGTGCCTTCCAGATCAACGGGCGCCTGCTCAGCAATGAAATGCAGCTGCAACTGCGCAACGAAGAACGCCGCGAAGTTGAAGGTGCGGCTCTGGATTTCCAGTTCAAGCAATAAACCCGACGAGTAAACGTGACGCGCACCCCTGACCTTCTGTCGCAGACTGGTCAGTCACTTTTGTTTTCGGTGAAAAACCCCTGTTAAGCCAATTTAAAACGTCTGTTTAAGGGCGTAGTCTTACGTGGCCATCAACACTTGAGTTGTCGAGGATCTGTTCGTCATGAAATGCCGTGAAGGCTGTGGCGCTTGCTGCATTGCCCCATCCATCAGTTCTCCGTTGCCGGGAATGCCTGCCGGCAAACCGGCGGGCGAACGCTGCCTGCATCTTTCGGTCGAACAACTGTGCCAGTTGTTTGGCCAGCCTGAGCGGCCCGCAGTGTGTAGTTCGTTCCAGGCGGATATCGAGGTCTGCGGCAGTAGCCAGGCAGAAGCGATCAGGTTGATCGGCTGGTGGGAACAGATGACGGCGGCTTAGTGGGCTGTTCAAAGTACTGAACTTCAACAATAAGGAATAAGACCATGGGTTCACTGAAACGAATTGCTGTGTTGTGCGGTTTTACCGCGTTGTTCGCTGCCGCAGCGCATGCTGAAGACTGGCAGACGGCCAAGGATGAAGACGGCATCAAAGTGTCCTTGAGTGAAATTGCCGGTTCCAAGTACAAGGCTTATCGCGGTGTGACGACCATCAAGGCGCCGCTGGCCAAGATCCAGGCGCTGCAGGAAGACGTGGCGGGGGCCTGCTCCTGGATCCACGAATGCAAGTCGCAGAAACTGCTCAAGCAGGAAGGCGACAAGAGCTGGACCTACACCCAGTTCAAGGCACCGTTCCCGGTGACCGATCGTGACTCGATCCTGGAAATCACCACCACCAAGGCTGCCGATGGCACCGTCACCCGTAAGCTGTTGGAAGTGCCGACCTACCAGCCAGAAGTCAAAGGCTATGTGCGCGTAGCCCAGGTCGATGGTTACTGGAAACTGGTGCCTAAAGGCGACAACCTGACCGAAGTGACCTACCAGGTGCACACCGAGCCAGGTGGCAGCGTGCCGTCTTGGTTGGCCAACAAGTTCGTGGTGGACGCACCGTTCAACACCTTGAAAGCCCTGAAAGAACACGCTGAAAAATAACTGCAGTTGATCAGGTGCCTCCTGCCTTGAGTGGAACGATTTCCAGGCCCTCAAGGTCCAGATAGATGTAAGCCCACCCATGGGTTTTATCGAGGAGGCTCTGATGCCAAAGTGGAACGTTTCCTTCACCAATGATCATGGTGAGTCGGTGGTCGAGCAATTCGAGTGCGAGCAAAAACCCACGCTTGAAGAAGCTGCGCGCCTGGTTCGCGCCCGCGTATCACCGGTGCTGGAGGAACTGGATCTCAACGATCTGGAGGGGCGTATTGCCGAACCTACGGTCAAGATTCTGAAAGATCAAAACAGCATCAAAGACCTCAAGGTCGACCCCGCCGCCTGAACATTCCCTGTACGCATTTAAACAGACTCTGGTGGAGGTGATAGCTTCGCGCTACTCTGCAATGGAGATCAGCGAATGAATCGCTAAGGTCTGGTCTTGTCAGCTACATGCTTGTCTCCCAGCGGCGACGTCACTGCCGTAACACCCGCGCCCTTGCAGCGCGGGCCTTGGGAAGCACGGAAAGTCTATCCATCGGTTTGAGGAGGACGTTTCATGAGCACAGCCTATCAAGAAGACATCAGCACCAACGTGTTGCGCCGCATGAAAGAGGGCGGCTTTGACTTCTCGCGTTTCCACCCCATCGAGTTCTACGCCATTTTCCCGGATGAGGAACGTGCGCGGCGGGCTGCGGGTCGGTTTCGTGGGGAATCCCTGAATGCCCAGGTCAGCGCGCGGGATGACGGCGCCTGGTACCTGGAATTGAGCAAAATCATGTTCGCCACCTACGACGGCATAGGAGACTTCGAGCAGGACTTTGAGGCGGTGGTCGAGCCCTTGGGCGGAATCATCGAGGGATGGGGCGTGAAACAGGAGGTGCGTGGGTTACCCATGTAGCGACATGAGCAACAACACAGCGTATCGGCTGACCTTTGGGTCGGCCGTTTTTGTTTCTGGCGCGGGAAAAATCCTGCGCAAAAAAAAGCCACCCGAGCGGGGTGGCCAAAGGGAAGATCGCAAAGGAGGAGAGCGATTCGGTACAAGCGGTAATGCGCAATGGATGGAGCTGTAGGACGCGTCCTGTTCAGCTGATGGAGGTGATTATCCGCGGGGTTTGCCGGGCAGTGAAATCAACTCTGACTATGCTGGTGATAGTCATGGCCTGCATTGCAATGAGGCGCCGCCCATGACAGCGGGCATTTGCTGCACCGGGACGGTGCGATGAGACCTGCGTCTATATCCAACTGATTGATACTTAAGTGTTTATGCCGCTGGCACGGGCCTTGCGATGGTTCTGGCGTCCGGGTGACAAGGAGTACGGCATGATCCGCACTTATTATGATGAGATGTACGACGGGGCAGGGCAGGTGCGCCCCCATTACCGCGAATTTGCCCGCTGGTTGGCCGACACGCCGGCCGAACTGCTGGCCCAGCGCCGGCGCGAAGCCGATTTGCTGTTTCACCGGGCCGGTATCACCTTCACCTTGTATGGCGATGAGCAAGGTACCGAGCGCCTGATCCCCTTCGACACGATCCCCCGCAGCATCCCGGCCAGTGAATGGCGGATCGTCGAGCGCGGCTGCATCCAGCGGGTCAAGGCGCTGAACATGTTTCTCGCCGACCTCTACCACGAACAACGCATTATCAAGGCTGGGATCATCCCCGCCGAGCAAGTCCTGGCCAACGAGCAGTACCAGTTGGCGATGCAGGGCCTGGACCTGCATCGGGATATCTATTCCCACATCTCAGGTGTCGACCTCGTACGCGATGGCGACGGCACTTACTACGTCCTCGAAGACAATCTGCGTACCCCCAGCGGCGTGAGCTACATGCTCGAAGACCGCAAGATGATGATGCGCCTGTTCCCCGAACTGTTCGCGGCCCAGCGCATTGCGCCCATCGACCACTATCCCAACCTGTTGCTCGACACCCTGAAAAGCTCCAGCCCGCTGGATAATCCCAGTGTGGTGGTGCTGACGCCTGGGCGTTTCAACAGTGCGTTCTTCGAGCATGCATTCCTGGCCCGGGAAATGGGCGTGGAACTGGTGGAAGGCGCCGACCTGTTCGTGCGTGATGACCGCGTGTTCATGCGCACCACCGATGGTCCCAAGGCGGTGGATGTGATCTACCGTCGCCTCGACGACGCGTTCCTCGACCCGCTGGCCTTCAACCCGGACTCCATGCTCGGCGTGCCGGGCCTGCTGGCGGCGTACCGCTCGGGCAACGTGGTGTTGGCCAATGCCATCGGCACCGGGGTGGCGGATGACAAGTCGGTGTACCCCTTCGTCACCGAGATGATCCGTTTTTACCTGGATGAAGAACCGATCCTGAAGAATGTTCCGACGTTCCAGTGCCGTAATCCCAGCGAACTGTCCCACGTGCTCGCCAACCTTCCGGACTTGGTGGTGAAGGAAACCCAGGGCTCCGGTGGCTACGGCATGTTAGTCGGCCCGGCCGCCTCGGCGGCGGAAATCGAAGCCTTCCGCGCACGCATCAAGGCCAAGCCCCACGCCTATATCGCGCAACCGACCCTGTGCCTGTCGACATGCCCGACCTTCGTCGAAAACGGCATCGCGCCACGCCACATCGACCTGCGCCCGTTTGTGCTGCAAGGCAAGGAAACCCGTGTGGTCCCCGGCGGCCTGACTCGTGTGGCGCTGCGGGAAGGCTCGCTGGTGGTCAACTCGTCCCAGGGCGGCGGCACCAAAGACACCTGGGTGGTCGAGGATTGAAATATGTTGAGTAGAACTGCCTCGGATTTGTATTGGATGTCACGCTACCTGGAGCGCGCGGAAAACCTCGCGCGGATGCTCGATGTCAGTTATTCGCTGTCGCTGATGCCCCAGGACGGGCGCGGCGATGGCCTGCATGAACTGGCGATGCCGCTGCTGATCACCGGCACCCTCGACGATTACCGCGAGCGCCACGGTGAACTGCACGCCGAACGCCTGCTGCACTTCTTCGCCCTGGATGCGGCGAACCCGGCCAGCATCTACAGCTGCCTCGGCGCTGCACGCGCCAGTGCCCATGCCGTGCGTGGGCGAATCACCGCCGACATGTGGGAAAACATCAACGCCACCTGGCTGGAAATTCGCGACATCGCCCAGCAAGGCCTGAGCCGCTACGGCATGAGCCGGTTCTGCGAGTGGGTCAAGGAACGTTCCCACCTGTTCCGCGGTGCCACCTACGGCACCATCATGCGTAACGACGCCTTTCGTTTTATTCGCCTGGGCACCTTTATCGAGCGCGCCGACAACACCCTGCGCTTGCTCGACGCCCGCTATGAAATGGCCGGCGACCAGGCCGAAGCGGTCACCGATGGTACCGCCCATGCCTACTATCAATGGAGTGCGTTGTTGCGGGCGTTGTCGTCGTTCGAGGCCTACACCGAAATCTACCGTGATGCCCCGGGCGCCCGACAAGTCGCCGAGCTGTTGCTGCTGCGCGCCGACGTGCCGCGGTCGCTGCGGGCCTGCAGTGAAGAGATCGACCAGATCCTTGGCAGCCTGCCCGGCATCAACGGTCGCCCGGCCCAACGCCTGGCAGCGGAAATGGACGCACGCCTGCGCTATACCGCCATCGACGAAATTCTCGAGGAAGGCCTGCACGCTTGGCTGACCGACTTCATCCCGCTCGTGCGCGAGCTGGGCGATGCTATTTACAGTTCCTACCTGGAGGCGGCATGAGACTTTCCATCAGCCACGAAACCACCTACCACTACGAAGACCAGGTGCGTGCCAGCATCCAGTACCTGCGGCTCACGCCCCACGACAGCGAGCGCCAGCATGTCCTCAGTTGGCAGTTGGACTTGCCCCGGCCGGTACGGGCGCAACTGGACCCGTTCGGCAATATCCTGCACGTGTTGACCCTGGACGAGCCCCATGAAGCCATCATCATTGGCGCCCGTGGCCAGGTGGATATCGACGAATTGCGCGAAGCCGAACATGAAAGCCAGTCGGCCTTCCCGTTCCTGCGCTGCACCCGGTTGACCGAGCCGGACGAGGCCCTGCGCAGCTTTGCCGAAAAGCATTGCCATCAACGCCGCGACCGCAGCGCATTGATCGACCTGATGCACGCGCTGAACCAGTACATGACCTATTCGCCGGGTTCTACCGAAGTCGACACCTGTGCGGCCAAGGCGTTTGCCGGGCGTGCCGGGGTGTGCCAGGACCACACCCACGCCTTCCTCGCCTGTGCCCGCAGCCTGGGGATTCCGGCGCGTTATGTGTCGGGGTATTTGTACAGCGAAGACTGCGAGCACCTCGCCAGCCATGCCTGGGCTGAAGCGTGGCTGGATGACGCCTGGTACAGTTTTGACGTGACCAATCAACTGGCGCGGCCGGAGCGGCATTTGAAGCTGGCGGTGGGTCTGGATTACCTGGACGCCTGCCCGGTACGAGGCATGCGTCGTGGGGGAGGGCATGAGCAGATGCATGCCAAGGTATTTGTAGCACCGACACCGGTGATTTCGGTGCAGCAGCAGTAGGATCCAGGGAGAGAGGGAGCTGTGTGTAGCAGGAAAGCTCTCTGTGCCAGGAAAGCTTTTTGTGGCGAGGGAGCAAGCTCCCTCGCCACAGATTTACCTGAGCCTTAAGGCTGCTTTCTGCCCGCCATATGCTTCAAATACCCCACCAGCAGATCCAGGTCCGCATCCGGCAACACGCTGGTGGCAAACGCTGGCATCTTCGCCTGTGGCCAGTGCCGCATGCTTTGCGGATCGCGGATGTAGCGCTTGAGGAAATCCCCGGCAAAATATTCAGTGGGGTTGTAAGGAATATTCAGGTCCGGCCCCACCTGCGCATCGCCGGCCCCGTTCAGGCGATGACATGCCAGGCAGTTCTTCTGGAACAGTGCGAACCCCTGATTCACCGGGTCATTCGCCGCCAGTTTCGGATCCGGCAACAACGCCGGGAAGCGCTCCGCCACCGTCTTCAACTGCTTGATCCCGGAAATCTGAAACGGCCACTGCTCAGGGCTGATATTGCCTGCCTGCGGATCGGTCCACACCAGATAAAACGGCCCGGCACTGGGCTTGCCGTCTGCCAGTGGCGGCCACGGATGCGCCGGATCTTCCACCGCCAGCCAGGCCCGCGCGCCGCTTTTTGATAGCAGCGGTGCCGCCGTCAGTTCCGCGGCAAAGCCGTCGAGGGCCACTGCCTGCAGATGATTTTCCGGCGTGATGCCCGGCAACAGTGCTGCCAGCGGCACTGCGCGATACGTCATGTTGCGCTTGTAGGAAACGTCATCAACGATCTGCACCGTCTGCACATCCGGACGCTTGAGCAGTTCGGTGGTTTCCCAGGTTTTGCTGGCGTGATCCAGCTCGACGGTCAATTTCGCGGCGTGCGCCGGCAAGGCCAGCAGCAGGATCAGGAGGACGATGATCTGTTTCAAGGAAGGGCCACATATCGGAAAAGGCGGTGGAACTCACGATACCGCAAAATCAAAAAATCTCGGCGCGCAAAACGGCAGCCCCTGACGGGATCGCTATACGCAATATCCCGAAAGGCGCTGCCAAAGGCTGCGATCCTGGCGCTGTGTCTGCGCAGAATGTGGGGTGTGAGAGGTCACCCAATGACCTTGGTGAGGTTGGGCAAGATCAGAATCAGGGTGGTGGCGAACAGAATAAGTCCCGCCTGACGTACTTTCGAATGCTTGAACATGGCTGACTGCCTTTTGTTGTTATTCCTGAGCGTCAAATGCGTGCCGGTCGATTCAACTATGACGGTGCTACATGACTCTTTTCTTACAGTTCCTACAGGTGCTCCAGCAAAACCCGGCAGCAACCTTTAACTTCTCTTACAGATTCAACCTTAGAGCCCTCGTTCTATATGGCTTAGATCCATTTCATCTCATCACCTGAAGAAAACTTATTAAAAAGGCATGAGGCCAATTGCCAGCCAGACGCCAGCCCTACGGCTAGACAGCTAAAACGATTAATCAGCCGATTCCCGTAGCCTCCTACCGTTCGTCTGAGCGTGAGCGTCAAGGTCAATGAGCGGTTCGGTCATTGAATCCGGCGCCCCGGCGCCTAAGGTAAGGGCACGATTCGTTGCATAGTGATTCGAGGACGTCATGACCCAAGCTTTGATCTTTGATGCGATACGCACGCCCCGGGGCAAAGGCAAGGCGGATGGCGCCCTGCACAGCGTCAAGCCGGTGAACCTGGTGGCCGGTTTGCTGACGGCACTGCAACAGCGCACCGACCTCGACACCCGGCAAGTGGATGACATCGTCCTGGGCTGTGTCACACCGATTGGCGACCAGGGCGCCGACATCGCCAAGACCGCCGCGTTGGTGGCGGACTGGGATATCAGCGTCGCCGGTGTGCAGATCAACCGGTTTTGCGCCTCGGGCCTGGAAGCCGTGAACCTCGGCGCGATGAAAGTGCGCTCCGGCTTTGAAGACCTCGTGGTGGTGGGCGGCGTCGAGTCCATGTCCCGAGTGCCCATGGGCAGTGACGGCGGCGCCTGGGTGCTCGACCCGCAAACCAATATGCACAGCCACTTCACCCCGCAAGGCATCGGTGCCGACCTGATCGCCACCCTGGAAGGCTTCACCCGCCAGGACGTCGACGCCTTTGCCCTGCACTCACAGCAGAAAGCGGCGCGGGCCAGATCAGACGGTTCCTTCAACAAGTCGCTGATCGCCGTGCAGGACCAAAATGGCATTGTGCTGCTGGATCAGGACGAATTCATCCGTGCCGACTCCACCCTCGAAGGCCTGGGCAAACTCAAGCCCAGCTTCGAAATGATGGGCCAGATGGGCTTCGACGCCACGGCGTTGCGAGTCTATAGCCACGTCGAGCGCATCAACCACGTGCACACACCGGGCAACAGTTCCGGGATCGTCGATGGCGCGGCGCTGATGCTGATCGGTTCTGAAGCCAAAGGTCGCGAACTCGGCCTGCAACCCCGGGCGCGGATCGTCGCCACCGCTGTCACCAGTACCGACCCCACCATCATGTTGACCGGCCCGGCACCGGCAACCCGCAAGGCACTGGCCAAGGCGGGTTTGCGGGTTGAAGACATCGACCTGTTCGAGGTCAACGAAGCGTTTGCGTCGGTGGTGCTCAAGTTCATCAAGGACATGGGCATCGACGCCGCCCGGGTCAACGTCAACGGTGGCTCCATCGCCATGGGCCACCCGCTGGGCGCCACGGGCTGCGCGATTCTCGGCACCTTGCTCGATGAGCTGGAGGTGCGCCAGCAGCGTTATGGCCTGGCCACCCTGTGTGTCGGCGGCGGCATGGGTATCGCCACTATCATCGAACGCCTCTGAGCCTAAGGAATCAGTCATGACCGATGCCATTCGTTACGAAAAGGGCCAGGACCAGATTGTGGTGCTGACCATCGACATGCCCGGCCAGAGCGCCAACACCATGAACGGGGTGTACCGCGAGGCCATGGCGGCCACCGTCGCCCGCCTGGACGCCGAGAAGGATTCGATTGCGGGCGTGATCATCACCTCGGCGAAGAAGACCTTCTTTGCCGGCGGCGACCTTAATGAACTGATCAAGGTCGACAAGCCCCACGCCAAGGATTTCTACGACAGCGTGCTGGTGCTGAAGGCGCAACTGCGCACCCTGGAAACCCTCGGCAAACCGGTAGTGGCCGCGATCAACGGCGCAGCGCTGGGCGGTGGCTGGGAGATCTGCCTGGCGTGCCAGCACCGTGTGGCGCTGGACCACAAGTCGGTACAGATTGGCCTGCCGGAAGTCACCCTCGGGCTTTTGCCGGGTGGCGGCGGTGTGGTGCGCATGGTGCGGATGCTGGGCCTGGAAAAAGCCTTGCCCTACTTGCTGGAAGGCAAAAAGATTACGCCGCAGCAGGCGCTGCAAGCCGGGTTGATTGATGAGCTGGCGGCAGACCGTGACGAGCTGCTGGCCAAGTCCCGGGCGTGGATTCTGGCCAACCCCGAGGCGAAACAGCGTTGGGACATCAAGGGCTACCAGATCCCGGGTGGCACGCCGTCCAACCCGAAAGTCGCGCAAATGCTTGCCATTGCGCCATCGATCCTGCGCGCCAAAACCAACGGCTGCTTCCCGGCCCCGGAGAAAATCCTCTGCGCCGCCGTGGAAGGTGCCCAGGTGGATTTCGACACCGCGCACTTGATCGAGACCCGCTACTTCACCGAGCTGGTCACCGGGCAAGTGGCGAAAAACATGATTGGCACCTTCTGGTTCCAGCTCAATGAAATCAATGCCGGCAGTTCGCGGCCCAAGGGCTTTGCGCCGTATGTGACACGCAAGGTCGGCGTGCTCGGCGCCGGGATGATGGGCGCGGGCATTGCCTACGTCAGCGCCTCGGCGGGCATTGAGGTGGTGCTCAAGGACGTCAGCCAGGCGGCGGCAGAGAAGGGCAAGGCCCACTCGGCCACGTTGCTGGACAAGAAGGTCGGGCGTGGGCAATTGACCGCCGAACAGCGGGAAACCATCCTCGCGCGGATTGTTCCTACCGAATCCGATGCTGATCTTGCCGGCTGCGACCTGATCATCGAAGCCGTCTTCGAGGATCGGGAACTCAAGGCCAAGGTCTCGGCGGCCGCGCAAAACGTGGTGGGTGCCGAAGCGGTGATCGCCTCCAACACCTCCACCTTGCCCATCAGCGGGTTAGCCACCGCCGTTCCAGACCAGGGCAAGTTTATCGGCCTGCACTTCTTCAGCCCGGTGGACAAAATGCCCCTGGTGGAAATCATCAAGGGCGCCCGCACCAGCGACGAAACCCTGGCGCGGGGGTTCGACTTCGTACTGCAAATCAAGAAAACCCCGATTGTGGTCAACGACAGTCGCGGCTTCTTCACCTCGCGGGTGTTCGGCACCTTCACCAACGAAGGCATCGCCATGCTCGGCGAAGGCGTGGCGGCGCCGATGATCGAGACCGAGGCACGCAAGGCCGGCATGCCGGTGGGGCCGCTGGCGGTCTCTGACGAAGTTTCCCTCAGCCTGATGAGCCATATCCGTCAACAGACGGCCAAGGACTTACAGGCCGAAGGCAAGCCGTTACCGCAGCACCCGGCGTTTGCCGTGATCGACCTGTTGCTCAATGAATACAAGCGCCCGGGCAAGGCGGCGGGTGGCGGTTTCTACGAATACCCGGCGGGCGGGCAGAAACACGTGTGGCCGGAGCTGAAAAGCCGCTTCGAAAAGCCCGGCCAACAGATCTCGCCGCAAGACGTGCGCGACCGTTTGCTGTTCATCCAGGCCATCGAAACCGTGCGCTGTGTGGAGGAGGGCGTATTGATGTCGACGGCTGATGCCAACGTCGGCTCGATCTTCGGTATCGGCTTTGCCGCCTGGAGCGGCGGAGCGCTGCAATTCATCAACCAGTACGGCCTGAACGATTTCGTCGCCCGCGCCCGCTACCTGGCCGAGCAATATGGTGAGCGCTTCACGCCGCCGGCGCTGCTGTTGGAGAAAGCTGCACAGAACGCGACCTTCTGACGCTTTTGGGCATGTGCGGGGCTTGCCTTGAAAGGGTATTTCAAGGCAGGCTCTGGGGGTGTTCATTATTCCCATCGCCGTGTCAGGTATTTTTTATGTCGTTACGCGTGTGCATCCTGGAAACCGATATCCTGCGTCCTGGGCTGATCGATCAGTACCAAGGGTACGGGCAGATGTTCAAGCGCCTGTTCTCCAAACAGCCGATTGCCGCCGAGTTCGTCATCTATAACGTGGTGCAGGGTGAATACCCGGCGGATGAAGAAGTGTTCGACGCGTACCTGGTGACGGGCAGCAAGGCCGACTCATTTGGCACCGATCCGTGGATCCAGACCCTCAAGACCTACCTGCTGGACCGCCATGCCCACGGCGACAAACTGATCGGCATCTGCTTCGGCCACCAGTTGCTGGCGCTGCTGTTGGGCGGCAAGACCGAGCGGGCGACCAAGGGCTGGGGCATGGGCATCCATGACTACAAACTGAACGCCAAGGCACCGTGGATGAGCCCGGTGGTGGAAGAACTGACGCTGTTGATCAGCCACCAGGACCAGGTCACCACCTTGCCGGAAAACGCCACCGTGATCGCCTCCAGCGAGTTCTGCCCGTTTGCGGCGTATCATATTGAAGACCAGGTGCTGTGCTTCCAGGGCCACCCGGAATTTATCCACGACTATTCCCGCGAGTTGCTGGAGATTCTTCAGACAACGCTGGGGGAGAAGGTCTACACCAACGGTGTGGCCAGCCTGGAGCGAGACCATCACGGCGTTACCGTGGCGGAATGGATGATGCGGTTTGTGGCGCACAAACCAAAAGCGGACGTGGCCTAACTATTCGGGTTGATTGACGAGCTTTTTGTGGCGAGGGAGCTTGCTCCCGTTCGGCTGCGCAGCAGTCGCAAGCCTTGGGGGCGCTTCGCACCCCAGCGGGAGCAAGCTCCCTCGCCACAACAGCAGTTTTCCTACAGCCAGCCTGAACGCTTGAAGCTGGCCCACAAACTTGTACACCCCACCGCAATAAACCCCAGCACCGCAAAATAGCCGTAGTGCCACTGCAGCTCCGGCATGTTCTGGAAGTTCATCCCGTAAATCCCGGCCACCGCCGTCGGGAACGCCAGAATCGCTGCCCACGCGGCAAACTTGCGTTGCACCACGCTTTGGCGCGAGGCTTCCAGCAACACCCCAATCTCGATGGTCTGGCTGGCGATATCCCGCAAGGTGGTCAGGTCTTCCATCTGCCGGGTGACGTGAATCTGCACATCGCGAAAGTACGGACGCATGTTCTTGTCGATAAACGGGAAGCTCAGTTTCTGCAATTCCTGACTGATCTCCACCATCGGTGCCACATAGCGCTTCAGTCGCAGCACATCGCGGCGCAGGCCGTGGAGCTTCTGGATATCCGCTTCACTCAGGGAGTTGCACAACACGTTGCGCTCCAGTTCATCGACCTCGGCATGAATCGCCTCGCTCACCGGCTGATAGTTCTCGGTAACAAAATCCAGCAGCGCATAGAGTACGAAATCTTCCCCATGCTCCAGCAACAGCGGTCGCGCCTCACAGCGCTGGCGCACATAGCCGTAGGAAGCCGAGTGGCCGTTGCGGGCGGTGATGATGTAGCCGTTGCCGGCAAAGATATGGGTCTCGATAAACTCCAGCTTGCCGTTATCGCGCACCGGTGAGTAGGTCACGATAAACAGCGCGTCGCCGAAGGTTTCAAGCTTGGGCCTGCTGTGTTTTTCCAGGGCGTCTTCGATGGCCAGTTCGTGCAGGTTGAACTGGCGCTGCAGGTTGGCCAGTTCCAGTGCGCTGGGCTCTTCCAGGCCGATCCACACAAAATGGTCAGGCTTGGCGGCCCACGCGGCGCCTTCGTCGAGGGTGATATCAGTGACTTTCTTACCGGCGCTATAGACGGCGGCCGCAACAACTCTACCCATAGTGCTGATCGCTTCTTCTTGAATGGCAGATGACAACTGTCAGGCAGCTTAGCTGCCCTGCCCAATCAGAGTCAGCAAATTCGGCGGGGTTCAGCCGTGATTGCAGGTGTGGTTTGCAGCTCGCGGTCCATCGCCTCGATGCAGTCGCGCATTTGCTCGCGACAGGTCTGCATTAACAGCGGCATGTCATCCATCGTCAGCCCCTTCGTAGGAATCGGCGGCAACGAGCGAATCAGAATATCGCCACTGTTCCAGCTATTGAGCTTCATCTGCTTCACATAGGTGCTGACACACACCTGCACAATCGGCACGCCTGCGGCGATCGCCATCTGGAACGCGCCTTTCTTGAACGGCAGCAGGGTTTCACCGAAGTTGCGCGTGCCTTCCGGGAACACCCAGATCGAGGTGTCGGCATGCTGCAAGGTGTGGGTGGTGGTCAGCATCGAACGCCGCGCCTTGTGCGCATTGCCCCGGTCGATCAACACATTGCCCGCCAGCCAGAACAACTGTCCGAACAACGGCACCCACTTCAGGCTCTTCTTGCCGATACACACCGTGCGGTACGGCACCACGGTGCCGAACACAAACAGGTCGTAGTTGGATTGATGGTTGGCGATGATCACGCAACTGCTGGGCTTGTTACGCAGCGAGTCGACATCGGCCTTCACTCGCAGGCGCAATAGCCACATCGCCGGCACCGCATACAGGCGCGCGCAGTAACGGCTGTTGTCCGGATTGAACGGCCGACAGATCCCCAGCAGCACGCCCAGTACGCCCGCAATCATAAAATGCAGGCCCATCAACAACATGCGTAACAAAAAAAGCATCGACACAGCCCATCGGGACAAAAGGTGGCGCAGTGTACGGATGTGCACTGTATTCGGCAATTGCCCCTATAGAGTCGGAAGATAGGCGATGTTTAAGCGCATGTTTCAACGTGCCGTGACAGACACCGCCTAGAGCGGTTGTAGGCAATCCGGAATTCTTTGTAAGAAAAAGCCCGACTCAAGGTCGGGCTTCGATTTAGCAGGCGTAGGTTTGATTAACCCAAGTGCCCCTGATCCTGAATGATCGCGTCATCCAGGGCTTCCAGCAGCGCCTTACGCACCTTCAGCTTGGTGTGTTTGTGGGCGTTCATATTGATCTTCTTCAGTTGGCGAGCGGCTTCCAGCGCCGCGGCCTGCAACTCTTCCGGCGCGACCACCTTATCCAGGAACCCGGCGCCCAATGCGTCCTGCGGGTTAAACATCTCGGCATTGATCACCGAACGGTGGAACGCCGACTTGCGCAGACGATCCCGCGCCAGCTCGATCCCGGCGTGGTGCATGGTCATGCCGATCATCACTTCATTCAGACCAATGCTGAACGGTCCGTCTACACCGATCCGGTAATCCGCCGACAACAACAGGAATGCCCCCTTGGCCACCGCGTGCCCGGGGCACGCCACGATCACCGGGAACGGGTGCGACAACAGGCGGCGGGCGAGGGTGGAGCCCGACGTCACCAGGCTCACGGCTTCTTTAGGGCCGGCGGTCATCACCTTCAAATCATAGCCACCGGACAAAATCCCCGGCGTGCCCGTGATGATCACCACCGCCCGATCCTTCTCGGCCTGATCCAGCGCTTGATTAAACGCACTGACCACTGCCGGCGAAATGGCATTCACCTTGCCGTTGCTCAGGGTCAGGGTCGCGATACCGTCTTCGAGGTGGTAGGCAATCAACTCACTCATGACGCGATTCCTTGTAATGCTTGTAATAGAAGGACAGACGGCAGACGTTACCCACCGCGCCCGCCCTGGTAAAGCGCCATGACTGACTACCCAGTCAGACTTTTCCCCCATGCCCACCCGCAGGCGGCCTTCGGCAAGGCGCAGCAGCTACTATAGACAAGCGCCGCGAGTGCCCGAGAATGGCAGAATCGCCGTGGTGTGCGTGGCGCCGCAGAGGGCTGGAACGGCATAACCGCCTAAGCGCATGAAAATTCTGAAAAAAACCTTTGCCATCGGAAAAGCTTTCGACTACATTAGCGCGCCTCGACAGACTGAATCAGTTTGACGAGATACGGTGAAGTGTCCGAGTGGCTTAAGGAGCACGCCTGGAAAGTGTGTATACAAGAAATTGTATCGAGAGTTCGAATCTCTCCTTCACCGCCAAATTCGATGTAAACAAAACCCCTGGTTTCGAGAGAAGCCAGGGGTTTTGTGGTTTCTGGGGTTTGAATACAGGGTTGTGCTAGAGAAAAATTTTCTCTAGCATCTGTCCCCATGGCTACCCTTCACAGTGAACGAAACTGGAAAATAAAAATCTATCCCGACGACCACGCGCCGCCGCACTTTCACGTGCAAACGCCGGATGGAGAGTCGTTGGTTCAGATAGAAGGGCTGGTGGTTCTCGGCAAAGGTGCCGAAACCAAGGCCTTGAAAGCTGCCCTGCTTTGGGCAAGAGTCCATACCACTGATCTTTGGCGCGTATGGAATGAACAAAACCGGAGGAACTGACTTATGACCAGCAAGCTTCGCATCTCTGCTGTGCAACCAGTTGCCGGCAAGCATGCCATCGAAATTGAGTGGAATAACGGTAAGCGACACACCGTTGATCTCACTGATCACATAAATACCTTCCCGATTCTAAAACCCCTTCAGGACTTGGCTCTATTTGGTCGGGTTGAAGTCGGTGAGTGGGGCTTTGACGTGACTTGGGGCAATGACCTGGAGTTGTCCTCCGTCACCTTGCATCGTTTGGCGCTGGAACAGTCCGGCGAGGTCATGCTGACGCAGGACTTCAGAAAGTGGATGCTCAGCAACAATCTGTCGCTCTCCGCTGCGGCTGTGGAACTAGGCTTCACTCGTAGGACCATTACTTCCTACAGCAGCGGGGCCGCTCTGATTCCCAAGCATGTAGGGTTGGCGTGTAAGGGGTGGGAGTACGAGCATAAGGCTCGTGGCACACGTTGCGTTTAGGTTGGGTAATGTTCGCAAAAAGGGATGACTGAGAGGTCGTCCCTTTTTCGTTTTTGCGGGGTCAAGCCAATGGGTTCAGGAATACTGCGCTGCCATCCTCCGACCTATGACATCCAGCAGATCGCATCCATCGCGTAACGGAATTGCGCAGAGCAAGGAAAAGTCGCCCAGCACGACCGTATCACTACTGATTTCTGCACGCAGCGCCAGGTTTTCTAGAACTTGGGTTACGGCGCGAATCCGATAGTTTGCAGCATCAAGCAGGACATCCAGCGGTGCTGTTGTGTCTACGAAAAGGGCGGGTGTGGTGCAGTCGTTGCTGGTGAGTGCCATATATTGATTCATACGGGAGTCCATCTGAGACAAATAGAAAAATAGCTAACCTTTTTTCAAGTTAGACCTTCATAAAACAGCCGCCGCCTGAAAAACTGGTTCGCAGAGTTTTAGTTTTCAGATTTGTCTTCGAGTCGCCAAACTCGGTCGCCATGACGGCGACCGAGGAACTATAGATCTAGCATTACGAGGCGGGCAGGGCATGCTTTCAGATTGATCTGTAGGAAATCACTCCGACTGACCAACTGCACCCCCTCAAGCCTGCACATACACCCAAGCCGTCAACCCCGAAGCCAACCCCACCGAAACCCGCTTATAGTCCGACACCTCATACGTATCCGCCGCCGCCAGCTCCTTCTCGGTAATCTGAAACACCATCCCCTCAACACTGTCTTCATTGCGCCCGCTGGGAGCAACGATCGGATGATGGGTCTTGCCGCTGGCCGCCAATACCTCAGGATCGGTAATCTCCACCCAGCTTTTTGAATACCCCAGCATCGCATCCTGCTGACCCACCAACTCCCGCCCAAAGTTGGCCAGCTGCACTGCCTTGTCCTGCAACGTGCCGTAGGAAAACAACAGCACGGGAAATTCGGTCGAGCGTTCCATCTTTATTCCTTGAAAAAGTTAAGCCAGCAAATCTTCGTAAAACGCACCATAAGCCCCGCTCGGGTGCGCGATCTGTATCTCCAGAATCCACAGCCCTTCATTGGGATACTGGTCAAAGTCCCCAAGATCACCGCCACGATAAATCGCATGGGGGAAATCGCTGACGCGGTGCCCTTTGATGTCCAGGTTCAGCATCCAACCCATTTCCTTCGCTTGCTCTTCGGCAAAACGATACAGCTCCAGGCCGACGACTTTGTCGTTCCTCCAGCGCCGCTCAACCCGATCAAACAGCTCTTTTGCCGCGCTCGCACATGCCTTCATCTCGGGGTCGTTACCGGTGCTGAATGTCGCCCCCGCATCACCTTCATGGCCTTGCCACACGGCGCCCATGTCGATGAAGTAGATGTCGTTTTCCCCCAGCACCGGGTCGCCGTCGGAGCGTTCCTTGAAGGTCTTGAGGGTGTTGGCGCCAAAGCGCACCAGCAGGGGGTGCCAGATGCGCTGCATGTCGAGGTCGGCGAGGACTTTTTTGCCGAGTTCGCGGGCTTCGGATTCGAGCATGCCGGGGCGGATGAGCTTGGACAGCGCTTCGATGGCGCGCCAGGTCATGGCCTGTGCGTAGCGCATTGACTCGATGCTGTAGGCGACGCCCACAGCTTCCTTGGATGATTGTGCGGTCACCGGCTTTTCCTCGGCCTTATAGTGTCAGGCGTTATGCGTTTTACTATATAGCGAGTAGGTGTAGGACCCCAAGCGGATATGCCGGAATATGCCGATGTTTTCTGACGCGAGGGGCTGGTGAATATAAGTGAGTCTAGGAGGAGGGGGTATCAGATGGTTAGTAGAAGATTCCCGCAAGATTGCCCTTTTCTACGAATTCACGCGGCTCGCGTAAAATTTGCTCCAGAATTGAGAGTCTCGAGCTGCCTTCTTCGCGTAGAAGGGTACCGACGAGTAGGACTCTTTTAAGCGTCGCGAGCCCTGCGCCCGCCTTTCGGCTTCCTGGATGCTCAAAGCTCCACTTTGCCAGATTTCCATCCAGAAGCTGTCGGCCCGCAGTGTCTCGGAAGGTTTTGTTTGCGAAGTCGTAATAAGCATTTCGTACCTCCGGCACGTTGCGAGCGATGGCGAGTTTTATAGTCGGTTTGGTTTGGTGATAGCTATCAGCGAAATACGACGATACGTGACGTCGTATTTCTGCTTTCGAGGGGCGATGAAAATCCAGCTCTCAAATATGCAACCACGCCATCCCACCCAACACCACACTCATGCCACCGGCGGTATAGGCCATGCGTTTCAACCACTCCTTCCTTGTCAGCAAGGTAATCGCCGCCATCGAAATCGCGATCTGAATCGCGGTCATCGCCTGCGCCCAGCGGTGATGCTGATGCAGCGCCTGTTCTGACTTTTCATCCCATTCCTTCGAGGTGGCTTCGAGCTTTTCGGCTTGTTTGCGCACGTCTTCCTTCTGGGTTTTATAACGCTCGATCTCGTCGGTGTAGTGCTTGGCATCAACCCCCGGAATATGCGTCGCCAGCTCCGCAAGGTTCTGCCGGCTGGATTTGGCCTGGTAGTAGTTCCACTGGTTGGCGGCTTCGGTCTTGAAGATGGCGGCGTTGTTTTTGTCCATCGCCGCTTCGCTTTCGGTGGAGCCGGCCTGGTAGCTGAGCATGGCGCCGACGGTGGCCATGATGGCGGTCATCACGGCGATGCGGCTGGCGAAATTGTCTCCGCTGCGGTGGGCATGTTCGGTGGCGTGTTCGACGTGTTTTTCGTGGGGGCTGGGGACTTCGAAGGCTTCGGACATGGGGGCGTCTATGAAGGGTTTGAGGGACTCTGATTCTTCACCAGCGAAGCTGTCTCAATCCTGTACGTAATGCTGCAAACCGGCCACCAGGGCGTCAAAGGTGACGCGGCAGCGCGGGCTGTTGCGCAGGTCTTCGTGCATGGTGACCCAGGTGTCCAGTTGCAGGGCAAATGCGTCCGGCAGCACTCGGCTCAGGCGGGCGTCTTGCCGGGCCAGTTTGACCTGGCAGCCACCGATACCGGCACCGGCGCGGATCAGGGCCAGTTGTGCGAGGTCGCTGTCGCTGCTGAGGGAAAAGGCGCTGCGCTCGAAGCCTTTGACGGCCAGGCTGCGGATGAAGGCGCTTTCCTGGTCGTAGCCGATGACTGAATGAGCTGAGAGATCATTCAGGCTCTGGGGTGTGCCATGTTGTTGCAGGTAGTCGTTGCGCGCATGCAGGCCGACTTCAATAACGCCGATCCTTTTCGCCAGAAGTTGTTCCTGGCTGGGTCGGACCATTCGCACAGCGATGTCTGCCTCCAGTTGCAGCAGGTCCAGCAGGCGATTGCTCAGCACCAGTTCGACCTTGAGGTGCGGGTGCTGTTGGCGCAGGCGGGTGATGATCGGCGGCAGGACTTCCACGCCGATCACTTCGCTGGCAGACACTCGTACCACGCCGCGCACTTCGGGGCCTTGGGGCGACGCGGCGCGCTCGAGTGCGGCGGCGGTGGTTTCCATGGTTTCGGCATGGGTGCGCAGGGTGAGGGCGACCGCCGTGGGCAACAGGCCGCTGGCGGAGCGGGTGAACAGCACCACGTTGAGGGATTTTTCCAGCGCAGCGATGTGCCGCCCGACCGTGGGCTGCGTGATGCCGAGCTGCCGTGCGGCCCCCGACAACGATCCTTCCTTGAGTACCCCGAGGAACGACCGGTAAAGCTCCCAACCAATATTTGATGCCATGCATAAATGTATAGCGTCTGGATGATCTTCGGCAATTCCTCTATAGCTCGCCGGCGAACAGAATCGCCCCATCACACAACCCTCAGGGGAAAAAGCATGAACAAGGTTCTGGTAATGGGCGCGACAGGCGGGATTGGTGGTGAGGTGGCACGGCAGTTGTTCGCTGCGGGCTGGCAGGTGTGCGCCCTGACGAGGGATGTGGATAAGGCTCACAAGCAGAATGCCGATTTCACCTGGATAAAAGGTGATGCGCTGAACCGTGGGGAAGTCGTCGCAGCGGCCCGGGGTTGTTCGGTGATCGTGCATGCGGTGAATCCGCCCGGTTACCAGCGCTGGGCGGAGCTGGTGCTGCCGATGATCGACAACAGCATCGCGGCGGCAGTCGCTGAAGGGGCGACGATTGTCTTGCCGGGCACGGTGTACAACTTCGGGCCTGATGCATTCGCGCGGTTGGAGGAAGATTCGCCGCAGCATCCACTTACCCGCAAGGGCGCGATCCGGGTAGAGCTGGAGCAGCGTTTGCTTGAGGCGACCCGGCAGGGCGCACGAGCGCTGATCGTGCGGGCAGGCGATTTTTTCGGCGCCAACGCCGGCAGCAGCTGGTTTTCCCAAGGCCTGGTCAAACCCGCAAAACCGGTGGCCAGCGTGAGTTATCCGGGAGCACCAGGCGTGGGGCATCAGTGGGCCTATCTGCCTGATGTGGCGAGGACCATGGTCGAGTTGATTGCACGCCGCGACAGCCTTGATGCCTTCGCCCGTTTTCATATGGCGGGGCATGTTGATGCGGACGGTCGGCAGATGAGCCAGGCGATTCAGCGGGTGGTGTCACGCAGGACCGGCCGCCGGCCTTCTGTCAGGGCTTTCCCATGGTGGCTGCTGAAACTGGCCGCGCCCTATGTCACCACCTTCCGCGAGATGCAGGAAATGCGTTACCTGTGGCAAACCGAGGTGCGGATGGACAACCGCCGCCTCGTACAGATATTGGGCAGTGAACCGCATACGCCTTTGGACGAGGCGGTTGAGGCGACATTGGTGGGTATCGGCTGCTTGCCTAAGCGCGCCTGATCAGCCGCACATACACCGCGATATTGATCAACAGCACCAGCGCGCCCAGCCCCAATTGAATCTGCGGCGTCAGCCCGGCCGGGTAGATCAGGGCCAGGATGTAATGCTCGATAAACCCGCCGCCATAACCGTCCTGCCCGGCCAGGTGGCGAAACAGGTTTTCCCAGCGTGTCAGCGGGCAGGGCAGGTGGAACACTTCCACCGCAACGCCCCAGGCAGCAGCGGGCAAGTGCAGCCACATCACGGGCCGCCATCTCAGGGCGAGCAAACCGCCAAACAGCACGAACAGAATGAACGACAAATGAAACAGCACCAGGCCGTCGGCGGCGAAGCGGTAGAGCATGATTGGGTTCGCTTTTTGAATGGATCAGGTCCCGAATTCTTCCTTCAGGAACTCGATAAACACCCGCAATTTCTTCGGCGTGTTCGTACGGTTGAAGTAATACAAATACAGCGCGCTGTGGGCAATCCAGTCGTCCAGCACCTCCACCAACTCACCGCGTTGCAGGTACTGCTCGACGCTGGAGCGCGCCACGTAGGCAAAGCCAAACCCGTCCAGCGCACCGCGCACCATCAATTCAACATCGTTGGTCGCCAGCCGGCCTTTTACCGTAACCCGCATCTGCTTGCCGGCTTTTTCAAAGTCCCAGCGGTGCAGCGAGCCGGTCTGCGCACTGCGGTAGTTGACGCACTCATGCTCGAGCAAGTCGTGGGGATGAGTGGGCAGTTTGCGCCCCTGCAAATACTGCGGCGTGGCGACGATGACGAATCGCAACTGCGTCGCCACCGGCACCACCACCATGTCTTCGGCCAGCACATGGTCGTAGCGGATGCCCGCGTCAAAACCCTGGGCGACGATGTCCACCAGGCTGTTGTCCACCGCCACTTCCAGGTTGATGCCCGGGTATTTGCGCAGGAAGCGCTGGAGCAACGGTTGCAGGACCATTCGGCTGGCAGTGGAGGGAATGTTCAGGCGCAAGGTGCCGGCGGCGTCGACCGTCGCCGCTGCTACGCTGTGCAGGCTGGTTTGCAGTTCTTCCAGCAGCGGCGTGATCTTCTGGATCAACTGCTCGCCGGCCTCGGTCACGCTGACGCTGCGGGTGGTGCGGTTGAGCAGTTGCACACCCAACTGTTTCTCGAGGGCGCGCACGCGATGGCTGACGGTCGACACCGACAGGCTGCTGGCGTCGGCCGCCTGGGTGAAGCTTTTCGAGCGGGCGACCTGCAGTAGCAGTCGCAACTGCTGAAAATCGGGCGTGTCCATTGTGTAATATTTCCGAAAGGGCCTTGCAGATTATGCATCTTTTTAGCAAGAACAGCGGCGCGCATACTTTTCCTACACACACGAGGATTGGCCCTTTATGACGATTTCCACCGCAAAACCCGTCTGGTTCATCACTGGCTGCTCCACCGGTTTCGGCCGTCAGCTGGCGTTGCACACCCTGAGCCTCGGCTACCCGACTGTGGTCACCGCGCGTAATCCGCAGCAGGTGCAGGACATCGTTGCCGGTCACGAAGAAAACGCGCTGGTCCTGACGCTGGACGTTACCGACCAGGCCCAGGTCGAGGCGGCTGTCAAAGCAGCTGAAGAACGTTTCGGCCATATCGACGTACTGGTCAACAACGCCGGTGTCGGCTACTTCGGCTCCTTCGAAGAAAGCGACCTGGATGACGTGCGCAACATGTTCGAAATCAACGTGTGGGGCTTGAGCGCCATGACCCGCGCGGCCTTGCCCGGCATGCGCGCCCGGCGCTCGGGCAGCATCGTGAACATTTCCTCGGTGGGCGGTGTGGCGGCGTTCCCGTCGCTGAGTTTCTACAATGCGACCAAGTTTGCGGTGGAGGGCCTTTCCGAGGCGCTGTCCCAGGAAGTCGCGCCGTTGGGGATCAAGGTGTTGCTGGTCGAGCCGGGCCCGTTCCGCACCGACTGGGCCGGGCGTTCGGCCAACGAGGCGGCTCACGGGATTGCCGACTACAAGGAAACGGCGGTGGCACGGGCCAATATGGTTCGCAACTACAGCGGCAAGCAGCCGGGTGATCCGGTGCGCGCGGCGATTGCCATCGTCAAGGCGGTGGAGGCTGAGCAACCGCCATTGCGCCTGTTGCTGGGCAAGGCTGCGTTGACCTTTGCGCGGACCAAGGTGAAGGCGCTGAGTGCGGATTTTGATGCGTGGGCTGAGGTAACTGAGGGGGCGGATTTTCCCGAGTGAAGCACTGACTGGATTCGGCACAAGGCCGTAACGGTTGCTTGCAGGTAACGCTGGCCGTTATTGTGCTGAATCCTTTTAGTCCTTTTGCCCACGGATCTGTAGTGATGAATGCACCGCGTACCGCTGTCCCGATCAAGGCTGTCATTTTCGATATGGACGGGTTGTTGCTGGACACAGAAGGCATCTACACCGAAGTCACACAGATCATCGCCGAACGCTATGGCCGTACCTATGACTGGGGGATCAAGCAGCACATCATTGGTCGCGGCGCCCAGGACCTGGCGGATTACGTGGTCAAGGCGCTGGACCTGCCGATTACCCCCGCAGAATTCCTGGTGATCCGCGAGCCGCTGATGAGCGAGCGTTTCCCCAAGGCCTTGGGCATGCCGGGTGCTGAGGCGCTGGTGCGGCACTTGAAGGCGCATAACATTCCGATTGCCGTGGGCACCAGTTCGTCGCGCAACTCGTTTGGCCACAAGACCACGTTGCACCGTGAGTGGTTTGGGCTGTTCGACACCATCGTCACGGCGGATGACCCGGAGGTCGGGGCGGCCAAGCCGGCGCCGGATATCTTCCTGACGGCGGCGCGCCGCTTGGGTGTGGCACCGGAGGATTGCCTGGTGTTTGAGGATTCGCCGTTTGGCGTGACAGCGGCGAAGGCTGCGCACATGACCGCGATTGCGGTGCCGGATGAGGCGATGGCGGACAGCAAGTACCACCATGCCGACCAGATTATTCGCAAGTTGGCTGACTTTGATTTGGCGGCGTATGGCTTGCCGCCGATGCGTTGATCCCTCTGAAGCGACTGGATTAAAAATGTGGGAGCGAGCAAGCCCGCTCCCACATTTAGTCCTGCGGTGCCTTGGGCAAGGTCTTCTGCCGCAAAATATAAACCGTCACCAACACCGCACTGGTCAGCATGAACCCTCGCGCCCAGATCAGCGGCACCAGGTAGCAGGAAAACCCGATACTCACCCACATCAACCCAATGGCATACACCTTGCCCTTGAGCGGAATCCCGTTGCCATCCAGATAGTCACGGATCCACGGCCCCAGGCGCGGGTGTTCCACCAGCCAGTGGTAGAAGCGCGGGGAGCTACGGGCAAAGCAGGCGGCAGCCAGCAGAAGGAAGGGGGTAGTGGGCAGCACCGGCAGGAAGATGCCGATTACCCCGAGCGCCACGCTCAACCAGCCGATGGCTAGCAGAACGTAACGCAGGATCGCGGAACGGTTGCCCATGGGCTCCACGGGCAACGGTCTTAGTGGTGGCGAGGCTTGAGGATCGCCGGCTTTTCGTCAGGTGCGTTGCACAGCAGGTACAGGGCGGTCAGCGCTTCCGGGATCTGAACGATCATGTCGTCCATCAGGTTGGCGTCGGCGGCGATGTCGGAGAACTCAGGTTGCTCGTCGAACAGGCCGGAACCGACCATGATCGGCAGCAGCATTTCGCTGACTTCTTCTTCAGCCGTTTCGAACCAGGCCTCTTCACGCAGGAACACGCCTTCCATGAAACCGATGCACCAGCCGCGCAGTTCGGAGTCGTCCGGGTCTTCGCCCAGGTCCAGGTCGCAAGGCAGTTCGAACTCTTCATCGGAAGCCAGTTGGCGGCCAATGTGAGCCTTGAGGGCCAGCAGGGTCGATTCGATTTCTTCGCGCTGGGCGGCATCACTGTAGTGAGGCTCTTCGGAGAACAGGGCGTCGATCCATTCACGGTCGGGAACGACATCGGAGCAGATCGACAGCGCGGTCAGATAGCCGTGGGCGGCCACGTAGTCCAGCGCCTCGTCGTGCAGCTCATCGGCATCGAGGAAGGCTTGCAGGCGGGTTAGTTGCTCAGCGAAGGACATTGACGGACTACCTTGGGAATAAACGATGGGCAATTCTAGGCTTTCTTGAGCTGCCAGGCCAGCCGCAGCACAGATTTGAGAGGTATTTGAGCCCGGCGGCAATTCACCAACGGCACCCTTTGCCGGGTAACGCTCGGGTATACTGCCGCGTTTTGTGATGCCCCTGCAGGCCAAGCGCCAGTCGCGGGAAA
This sequence comes from Pseudomonas sp. NPDC087814, assembly GCF_044742865.1. Classification (NCBI taxonomy): domain Bacteria; kingdom Pseudomonadati; phylum Pseudomonadota; class Gammaproteobacteria; order Pseudomonadales; family Pseudomonadaceae; genus Pseudomonas; species Pseudomonas sp. NPDC087814. Next base: position 119,152 of record NZ_JBIUVK010000004.1, read on the forward strand.
AGTTCGCTTACGGATTATTTCCCGCTCAAGCGTGCTTTTTCGACCAGCCTGTACAGAGGGATTTCGGCGATATTTGGAGTTTTTCATGCTCGAGCAGGCTCAACGCGTCCTCAAGGACATCTTCGGCTACGACAGTTTTCGTGGCCGCCAGGGTGCGATCATTGAGCGCGTGGCCAATGGCGGTGACGCCCTGGTGCTGATGCCTACCGGCGGCGGCAAGTCGCTGTGCTTCCAGGTACCGGCACTCCTGCGGGAAGGGCTTGCGGTGGTGGTGTCGCCGTTGATCGCCCTGATGGACGACCAGGTGGCCACCCTTGAAGAGCTCGGCGTGGCGGCTGCTTCGCTGAACTCCACCCTCAGCGCCGAACAGCAGCGTGACCTCGCCGCCCGGATCAAGCGCGGCGAAGTGAAGATGCTTTACCTCGCCCCCGAGCGCCTGGTGCAGCCACGGATGCTGGCGTTCCTGCAGAGCCTGGAAATCGCCCTGTTCGCCATCGACGAAGCCCACTGTGTGTCCCAATGGGGCCACGATTTCCGTCGTGAATACCTGCAACTGGGCCAACTGGCGGAACTGTTCCCCAACGTCCCGCGCATCGCCCTGACCGCCACCGCCGACAAGCGCACCCGCGAAGAAATCGTCGAGCGCCTGCACCTGCAGAACGCCGAGCGCTTCCTCTCGAGCTTCGACCGGCCGAATATCTTTTACCGCATTGTGCCCAAGGAACAGCCGCGCAAGCAGCTGCTGGCGTTCCTCTCCGATCGGCGCAGCGACGCCGGCATTGTCTATTGCCTGTCGCGCAAGAAGGTCGATGAGGTCGCCGCATTCCTCAGTGAACAAGGCTACCCGGCACTGCCGTATCACGCGGGTTTGCCCAACGAACTGCGGGCCTACCACCAGAAGCGCTTCCTCAACGAGGAAGGCCTGATCATGGTCGCCACCATCGCGTTCGGCATGGGCATCGACAAATCCAACGTGCGCTTCGTGGCCCACATGGATTTGCCCAAATCCCTTGAGGCGTACTACCAGGAAACCGGGCGTGCCGGCCGTGACGGCCTGCCGGCGGATGCGTGGATGGTCTACGGCCTGCAAGACGTGGTGATGCTCAAGCAGATGCTGCAGAACTCCGAAGGCGACGAGCGCCACAAGCGCCTGGAACAGCACAAGCTCGACGCGATGCTGTCGCTGTGTGAAGAAACCCGCTGCCGTCGCCAGACCTTGCTCGCCTACTTCGACGAAGACATGCCCAAGCCCTGCGGCCACTGCGACAACTGCGTGGACGGCGTGCAGACCTGGGACGCCACCGAGCCGGCGCGCCAGGCGTTGTCGGCGATCTACCGCACCGGTCAGCGCTATGGCGTCGGCCACCTGGTGGACGTGTTGCTGGGCAAGGACAATGAAAAGATTCGCAGCTTCGGCCACGAAAAACTCTCGGTCTACGGTGTGGGCAAGGCTCGCGCCGAAGGTGAGTGGCGCTCGCTGTTCCGGCAGATGGTCGCCCGTGGCCTGGTGGACATCGACCTGGAAGGCTACGGCGGCCTGCGCCTGAACGACAGTTGCCGGCCGCTGCTCAAGGGCGAAGTCAGCCTGGAGCTGCGCCGCGACCTCAAGCCGCAAACCACCGCCAAGAGCAGCACCAGCCAGGCCAGCCAACTGGTGCGTTTCGAAGAGCGCGAACAGTGGGAAGCCCTGCGTGCGCTGCGTAAGAAGTTGGCGCAGGAACACAGCGTGCCGCCTTACGTCATCTTCCCGGACTCCACCTTGCTGGAAATGCTTCGCGACCATCCCACTACCCTCGGCGAGATGGCCAGGGTCAGCGGCGTCGGTGCGCGCAAGCTGGAGCGTTATGGCCAGGCCTTCCTCGAAGTGCTCGGCGGCCAGGTCGAGGCGCCGAAAGAGGTCGCCGACATCCGCCACGAGTTGATCAGCCTCGCCCGTGCCGGCATGACCCCGATCCAGATTGCCGGGCAGCTGCAGTGCTCGGAAAAGAACGTCTACACCTTGCTCGCCGAGTCCATTGGCAAGCAGCAGTTGTCGTTGGAGCAGGCCCTTGATCTGCCGGAAGATTTGCTCGGTGAAATCCAGGATGCATTCCTGGATGGAGAAGGCGAATTGCCACCCGTTTCCGAGATTGCGCCGCTGTTTACCGGCCGCGTTCCCGAGGGCGTTTTGTACTGCGTAAGGGCCGCTTTGCAGTCGGAATTCGAGATTTGATGTGCCAATTACGACAATGTAACGAATCAGTACATACCGGGTCTTGCCTACTGGCATGGGTCATGCTTAGCTGACTAATAATTAGCCACACTTTATTTTCAGTCTAATCCATGAGTTTTTTATGCCGTTAACCGATCAACACCGTTTTGGCATGCAGTTGGCGCATATGTCCCGAGGATGGCGTGCCGAGCTGGATCGCCGCTTGGCAGGTTTGGGACTGTCCCAGGCACGCTGGCTGGTGCTGCTGCACCTGGCCCGTTTTACCGAACCGCCTACCCAGCGTGAGCTGGCGCAGAGTGTCGGGGTAGAGGGGCCCACCTTGGCCCGTTTGCTCGACAGCCTGGAAAGCCAGGGCCTGGTGCAACGCCAGGCCGTGGTGGAAGACCGCCGCGCCAAGCGCATTGTGCTGTGCGACACCGCGAAGCCGCTGATCGAGCAGATCGAGACCATCGCCACGGCCTTGCGCCATGAGCTGTTTGTGGGTGTCGATGAAGAGGATCTGCGGGTGTGCATGCGGGTGCATGAACACATCCTCGGAAATCTCGAGAAGTCCTGATCCCAAGTACACAGAAGATCAAAAATGTGGGAGCGGGCTTGCTCGCGAAGGCGGAGTGTCAGTGAATATATGTGCTGACTGACACACCGCCTTCGCGAGCAAGCCCGCTCCCACATGGGTTTTGTGGCGTAGATTAGAACGTCTGCCCCAGGTTCAGGTACACCGCCTGCTGACTGTCATCGTTAAACCCATAACTGAAATTCAACGGCCCCAGCGGCGTATCAAACCCCAGGAAAATACTGGCGGCGTTGATGTACCCGCTGTCGTATTCATTGTCGTTGTTCCAAGCCCGCCCTCGCTCCAGTGACGCGCCCAGGTACAACGGGAAATCCAGCGGCAAATAAGACCGCGGCGTCAGCCGGCGATAGTAGACCGCGCGCATCAGGCTAATGTTCTGCCCGGCAATCGCATCCTCCCGGAAGCCCGACAACTGCCGCGCGCCCCCCAGCAGGAAGCTGGAAATCACCACGTCCGACTTATCCAGGGTGCGCCCATAGCGCCCGCCGAGGATCAGCGTGTCCGGCCCGCTGCTCATGGCTTTGTCCAGCTTGAACTCCCACTGGCGATAGCGCTGGTCCGAACCCAGCCCCGGTTCGAACTCCCGGAAGGCCAGGCCAATGTCTTCGCCGGTATGGGGGAAGTACACGTTGTCGAACGAGTCGAAGGAGTACTTCAGCTCATAGAAACCCTCGCTGAAGTTGATGCTCGGTGAATTCCGGTCGCCAATGCGCACATCCGCCTTGCCCCAGGCCTCGCCGACGCCGAAACGAATCTCGCCGCTGTTGCCGATCTGCCGGCCCACGTTCAGGCCGAAGCCGTAGCGTTCCAGGCGGTATTCGGAGATCGGGTTATTGTCTTCAATCAGTTCGACGTTCTGTGCCTGGGCACTGATATAGGGCGCGACGAAGTAGCGTGAACCGGTGTCCATCGGCTGATAGAACTCGCTGTACAGCTCCTGCTTGTCCCCGATCTGCACCCGCGTCAGCCATTCGGCGCCGAGGCGGTTGATGCCGTTCATGCGGTAGCTGGCGCCGAGGTTGAAGGCGCTGTCGCCGCGCATGTCATCCGACAGGTTCAGGCCCAGGCGCAGGTAGTCGGTGCCGCTGCGTTTGCCCCGGGCACTGATGACCAGGGTGTTGTCCTTGCCCTTTTTCACCACGCGGTATTGCACCTGTTCGAAGTAATCCAGGCCGTACAGAGTGCCCATGTCGGTTTGCAGGCGGGCCAAGTCCAGGGGCTCGCCGAGGTTCTGGCGGATGTAGTAGCGGATCACCTCGTCGCCCACCTTGGAGTCGTTCTCTACCTTGATCGCGGTGATCACCGGGTTGCGCTCGCCAGGCGTTCGCGCGGCCACCAGCGACGGGTCCACCGGTTCGGCCGGGCGCAGGTGCGCCAGGCGCACGTCGAGTGCGCGGGTGGCGCGGTAGCCCGCGTCGATCATGTCCTTGGCGCGCCCGAAATCCGTCACCCCGTAGGCGGCCAGGGGCGGCTGGATCAGCACGTCGCGGGGCGCCAGGGCCTTGAGTTGTTCTTCGGAATTGCGCCGGGTCATCAGGGTGATGGACTGGTTGAGCACGTCCACCACGGTGTTGAGTTGCTTGCGTGAGCGCAGCGGGGTGCCGATGTCGACGACGATGGCGATGTCGACCCCCATTTCCCGCGCCACATCCAGCGGGATGTTATCGGTCATGCCGCCATCCACCAGCAGCCGGCCATCCAGCTCCACCGGGGCAAACACCGCCGGGATCGACATGCTGGCGCGGATCACCTGGGGCAGGTGGCCTTTGCGGAACACCACTTTTTCACCACTGGTGATGTCGGTGGCCACGGCGCGAAAGGGGATCGGCAGCTTGTCGAAATCCCGCACGTTACTGGTGTGGGCGAACATGCTTTCCAGCAGCAAGGCCAGGTTCTGACCCTGGATCACCCCCAGTGGCAGGCCGAGGCTGCCGTCGTCGCGGAAGCTGAGTTTCTGTTTGACCAGGAAATCCCGGTCATCCTGCTTGCGCCGGAATGGCACGTCTTCCCGCGGTGGCGCGTCAGACAGGGCGAGCTTCCAGTCGATGTTCAGCGCGAGTTTTTCCAGCTCGTCGATCTTGTAGCCCGAGGCGTACAGCCCGCCGATCACCGCACCCATGCTGGTGCCGGCAATCGCATCGATGTGGATGCCCTGTTCTTCCAGGGCCTTGAGCACGCCAATGTGCGCCAGGCCACGGGCGGCACCGCCGGAGAGGACCAGGCCGATCTTCGGGCGCGGATTTTCGACGGCTTGGACGAGGACAGGGAACAGGCACAGCAACAGGCAGGACAACAGGCGGCGCATCATCAATCTCAAGGCAGGACGATAAAGGCCGGTATTATAGCCACTCGATCCTTTCAACCCGCCAAGCAGGAGCCAGTCAATTCATGTCAGCGGCCAAGCCCGAGATTGTCATCACCTATTGCACCCAGTGTCAGTGGCTGCTGCGCGCCGCCTGGCTGGCCCAGGAATTGCTGAGCACGTTCGCCGATGACCTCGGCAAAGTGGCCCTGGAGCCGGCCACCGGCGGTGCGTTTCGGATTACCTGCGACGGTGTGCAGATCTGGGAACGCAAGGCCGACGGTGGCTTCCCGGAAGCCAAGGTGCTCAAGCAAAGAGTGCGCGACCAGATCGACCCGCAACGGGACCTGGGGCATAACGACCGTACTCAGTGAACCTCGGCCGTGGTGGCCGGCTGCTTGGCCGGTTTGGCGCCGCCCATCAGCCCGGACACCACGATGGCGACGATGATCAGCGCGCCGCCCATCAGCATGCGCAGGGTTGGCGTTTCAGCAAACAGCAGCCAGGCCGCGGTGATGCCGTACACCGGCTCCATGGCAAACACCACCGCCGCCGTGCGCGCCTTGAGCACCGCGAGGCTGGCGACAAACAGGCTATGGGCCAGGCCGGTGCAGAACACCCCGAGCAGGCCGATCCACAGCCAGTCCAGTGGTCGCACTTCGGCCAGCCCGGGCGCGGCGACGGGCAACAGGCACAGCGCTACCACCACGTTCTGGCACAAGGCGGCCTGCACCGGCGGGATGCGCCCACTGGCGCGGTTGTTCAACGACAGCAGCGAGAACAACAACCCGGAGCCGACCGCCCACAGCAAGCCGCTGGTGGCCTGGCTGGCGAGATTGAAATCCGGCGTGACCAGCACCAGGCCGATGCTCACCAGCACCACCAGCAGGATCTCGTTGGCGCGAATCCGCTCGCGGAAAATCAGGCCTTCGAGAATCACCGTGAACGCCGGGAAGGTGGCGAAGCCCAGGGTGGCGATGGCCACACCGGCGACCTTTACCGCAATAAAGAAACTCACCCAATGCCCGGCCAGCAGCAGGCCGCTGACCAGCAGGCGGCGCCAGTCGCGGGCTTGCAGCTTCTGCCAGGGCGTGTTGCTGGCAAAGCGCGCAAAGATCGCCAGGGCAATGACCGCGAACGCGGCGCGGCCGAACACGATAATCGCCGACGAAGCGGCCGCCAGTTTGCCGAACACACCAGTGAGGCCAAACATCAATGCGCCGATATGCAGGGCGCCGAGGGCTGTGCGGGGAGTCATTGCGATCCTTAAACGACGGGTTTACAGGATCGCAGTCTAGAGGGTTGCAGGCATTCACGTCTGTCGTTGGGCTCGCGGCTTTTGTCGCAGGACTCTTGCTCGGTGAAGATCCCTGTGGGAGCTGGCTTGCCTGCGATGCAGACAACTCGGTCGTTCAGATAGCGCGCGGTGATGCTATCGCAGGCAAGCCAGCTCCCCACCGGGCGGTGCTCGTCTGAAGGCTCGGGGCGAGAGGCCAAACTCGCGCAACATCGCCGCAGCAAATGCACTTTGCGAACCATAGCCCACCCGCGCGGCAATCTCGCCGATCGGCAGCTGGCTGTCGCGCAACAGGCCGCGGGCCATCTGCAAGCGCCGGGTGCGTATGTAGTCCATCGGCGTCTGCCCGCTTTCCGCGATAAACCGTGCATGCAGGCGGGCGACGGACAGGTCGGCGAGCTTCGCCAGGTCCGCCACTTGCAGTGGGTGCGCGGCGTGCCGCTGGATATGCGCATCGAACGCGGCATAGGGCAGGCGCTTGCCCACCGGCGGCTGCGCAAGGTTGAGGCTGGCCAGCAGCAACACGGCGCCTTGCTGGGCGATCAGCGGGTCGTCCACCGGGCTGCTCGCCAGCCATTGCACCAGTTGGCTTTGGCGATTGTCGAGGGTCAGGTGTGCGCACCGGTCGAGCAAGCGGCGGCTGGCGTCGGCATGCTCGCCCAGGGACTGCGCCAGCCAGTGCTCATCGGGCACGTCCAGCACCAGGCAGCGGCTGCCATCGCGACTGCGGCACGCGTGATGGGCGGAGTAGGGCAGCACCATCACACTGCTGTGCTGCACCTGGCCGCCCCGGCCATCCACCTCGAAGTCCAGGTGCCCGGACAGGCCAAACACCAGCTGTGCATGGTCGTGGCTATGGGCGATAGGCGCATCGGGGTAGTGGCGTAGCGTGAGGTTGGGTCTCATCGCAGTCTCCTGGGCAGGCCTGCAGTTTACATCGCTTCGCCGCCTGTGGGCGCTGTCATCAGACTGACGCAACACTGTCATGGGCTATTAATCCCGTGGGCGCAAGCTCGCGAAAACACCGTGAGGCATGCCCATGACCAGCGCCGAACTCGCCAAACCCAGCCGCAAGCAACGCGTGCGTACCCTGTGGATTTCCGACGTGCATTTGGGCACCCGGGATTGCCAGGCCGAACACCTCTCGCATTTCCTCAAGGGCTACCACGCCGACAAGGTCTACCTGGTGGGCGACATCATCGACGGCTGGAAGCTGCGCAGTGGCATGTATTGGCCCCAGGCCCACACCAACGTGATCCGCCGCCTGCTGACCATGAGCAAGCGCGGCACCGAGGTGATCTACGTCACCGGCAACCACGATGAATTCCTGCGGCGTTATTCGAAGCTGATCCTTGGCAATATCCAGTTGGTGGACGAAGCGGTGCACGTGACTGCCGATGGCCGGCATTTGCTGGTGATCCATGGCGACCAGTTCGACGTGATCACCCGGTACCACCGCTGGCTGGCGTTCCTCGGCGATTCGGCCTACGAATTCACCCTCACGCTCAACCGCTGGTTGAACCACTGGCGGGCGCGTTATGGCTACGGCTATTGGTCGTTGTCGGCGTACCTCAAGCACAAGGTCAAGACGGCGGTGAGCTTTATCAGTGATTTTGAAGAAGCGATCGCCCACGAAGTGACCAAGCGCGAGCTGCATGGTGTGGTGTGCGGGCACATCCACCATGCGGAGATTCGCAAGGTGGGCGAGGTGGACTACCTCAATTGCGGGGATTGGGTGGAGTCGTGCACGGCGCTGATCGAGCACTGGGACGGGCATATCGAGCTGTATCGATTGGCGGATGCCCAGGCGAAAGAGGCACAGCTCAAAGCCGAAATGGTCGCGGGCTGAGCCTCAAACCCACAGACTCACTCGGTCTAAATGTGGGAGCGGGCTTGCTCGCGAATGCGGTGGGTCAGTCACCAGATAATTCGACTGACCCACCGCATTCGCGAGCAAGCCCGCTCCCACATTTGGAGCCGGTTTCTTCAGTCAGGTGTGGGAAACATCCGCGATCGCTTCTGCCAACAACGTCAACCGCGTCGCATCAATCCCCGCCACGTTCGCACGCCCGGAATTGACCATATACACGCTGTGCTTGTCCCGCAGTTGCTTCACCTGGTCCGCACTCAACCCGGTATAGGAAAACATCCCGCGTTGCGCCGCGATGTGCGCAAACCGCTCCGACAACCCATGGGGCGCCAACGCCTCCACCAGCCCGGAACGCAGCTGCGCAATCCGCGCCCGCATCGCTTCAACTTCCTCGGCCCACTGCTTTTTCAGCCCGGCGTCACCGAGAATCGTCGCCACCACAGCAGCACCATGGTCCGGCGGCGTCGACCACAAGTTACGCGCAATAAACGCCAGCTGGCTGCGCACATCCGTCAGTTTCTCGGCGTCCGCCGCGCACACAATCAACGCGCCGACACGGTCGCTGTACAAGCCGAAGTTCTTCGAGCAGGAACTGGTGATCAGCACTTCAGGCAGCTCAGCCGCGAACAGCCGCACCGCCCATGCATCCTGTTCCAGGCCATCGCCAAAACCCTGATACGCAAAGTCGATCAGCGGCAGCAACTGACGTTCCTGGACGATCTTCAGCACCTGGCGCCAGTCATCGTGGGACAGGTCGAAACCGGTCGGGTTGTGGCAGCAGGCGTGCAGCAGCACCACATCGCCCTCAGGCACCGTCGACAGGGTGGCCAGCATTGCCGCTACGTCCAGACGATTGTCGCTGCCCACGTACGGGTAATGGCTGACCTTGAGCCCGGCCTTGGCGAAGATGGTTTCGTGGATCGGCCAGGTCGGGTTGCTCAGCCATACGCCACGGCCGGGCAGGCTGTGGGCGATAAAGTCGGCGCTCAGGCGCAGCGCGCCGGTGCCGCCAGGCGTCTGGGTGGCGCCGGCGCGGCGTTCACTCAGCAGTGGCGAACCGGCGCCCAGCACCAGCTCGCTGATCAGCGAGCCGAACGCGGCGTTGCCATGGCCGCCGATGTAGGTCTTGGTGGTTTGTTGCTCCACCAGGCGCTGCTCGGCCAGTTTCACCGAATGCGGGATCGGCGTCAGGCCCTGGTCGTCCTTGTACACGCCCACGCCGAGGTCGAACTTGAGCGGGTTCGGGTCCTGGGCATACAGCTCCATCAGCCCGAGGATCGGGTCTCCGGGCACCCGGCCAATTGCGTCGAAATGCATTACTTGCGGCCCTCGGCATCCTTGGCCACTTCGTCGGTGCGCGCGGCCATGATGAAGTCGTTGCGGTGCAGGCCCTTGATGGAGTGGCTCCACCAGGTCACGGTGACTTTGCCCCATTCGGTGAGCAGGCCCGGGTGATGGCCTTCAGCTTCGGAGATCACGCCCACGGCGTTGGTGAAGGCCAGGGCGAATTTGAAATTCTTGAACAGGAAGACCTTTTCCAGCTGCATCACGCCATCGCGTACTTCGATGTTCCAGTCGGGGATCTGCTTGATCAGCACCGGCAACTCTTCGTCGCTGACTTGCGGGGCGTCGGCGCGGCAGGCTTCGCAGTGGGCTTGGTTCAACGTGGTCATGTGGGTATTCCTGAAATCGAGTATTTGGAAACGGTCGTCAGTAGCGTCACCCTAAAGCAACGCGGGGCCAGGGAACAGACTCACCTGGCCCTAAAAGCCGCAGTTCAAGCCGCTTTTGGCTTGGGCGGGAACTTCGGTGCGTGCAGCCCCAACTGCATCCCGCGTTCGACCATGCCCATGATGTCTTCCTGCGCCACTTCGAACAGGCGCTTGAGGTTGGGCAGGGCGAAGTACACGGGTTGCAGAATGTCGATGCGATACGGCGTGCGCATCGCTTCGAGCGGGTCGAAGGCTTGATGCTCGGGCACGTCCGAGAGGCAGTACACGGTCTCCTTGGGCGAAGACAGGATGCCGCCACCGTAGATGCGCCGGCCTTCGGGCGTGTCCACCAGGCCGAACTCGATGGTCATCCAGTACAGGCGCGCCAGGTACACGCGCTGTTCCTTGGTGGCGGCCAGGCCGAGCTTGCCGTAGGTGTGGGTGAATTCCGCGAACCAGGGGTTGGTCAGCAGTGGGCAATGGCCGAAGATCTCGTGAAAAATGTCCGGTTCCTGCAGGTAATCCAGCTCTTCACGGGTACGAATAAACGTCGCCACCGGAAACTGCTTGTTGGCGAGCAATTCGAAAAAAGTCTGGAAGGGGATCAGCGCCGGCACCCGGGCGACTTGCCAGCCCGTGGTCTCGGCCAGCACTTTGTTGACTTCCGCCAGCTGTGGAATGCGGTCGTGGGGCAGGCCGAGCTTGTCGATGCCGTCCAGGTATTCCTGGCAGGCGCGGCCCTCGATCACTTTCAGTTGGCGCGTGATCAGGGTGTTCCACACCGCGTGTTCTTCGGGCGGGTAGTCGATAAAACCGTTCGCGTCGGGCTCGCGGGCCACGTACTGCGTCTGCTTCATACTGCTCTCCTGCTAGGCATTCGTTCTTGTTATGTCCTGGGATGAGCCTATTGATACGCCGCCTGGGCCAGGAAGCCATCCTCCTATGCCACGCTTTTGTAGGAAAAGTTACTGAGATTCGTAAAGTTTTCGTTACGGATGAAGCGATTCGTTCTCCCTGTGGCGTATTTTGGGTGTGAATCGCCTCGCAGCTGTCACATAATCTTGACGATTATCTGCGGCCAGCGGCAAAAAGACGCAGCGACTCCACCTCTTCGGGCCTTCTCATGCGTATCAAAGTGCATTGCCAGAACCGCATCGGCATCCTGCGGGACATCCTCAACCTGCTGGTGGAGTACGGCGTGAACGTTGCCAAGGGCGAGGTCGGTGGCGAGCACGGCAACGCCATTTACCTCTATTGCCCGAACCTGGTGAACCTGCAGTTCCAGGCATTGCGCCCGCAGTTCGAGGCGATTGCCGGGGTATTTGGTGTCAAGCGGGTAGGGCTGATGCCCAGCGAGCGTCGGCATATGGAGCTCAACGCGCTGCTGGGGGCGCTGGAGTTTCCGGTGCTGTCCATCGACATGGGCGGCTCCATCGTCGCGGCCAACCGCGCGGCGGCGCAGTTGCTCGGAGTACGGGTGGATGAGGTGCCGGGCATTCCGTTGTCGCGCTACGCCGAAGATTTCGATTTGCCGGAACTGGTACGGGCCAGCAAATCGCGAATCAACGGCCTGCGGGTCAAGGTCAAGGGCGATGTATTCCTGGCCGATATTGCGCCGCTGCAATCCTCCGAGCATGACGACAGCGAAGCCATGGCCGGCGCCGTACTGACCCTGCACCGCGCCGACCGGGTGGGTGAGCGTATCTACAATGTGCGCAAGCAGGAACTGCGCGGCTTCGACAGCATTTTCCAAAGCTCCAGGGTCATGGCCGCCGTGGTGCGTGAGGCTCGGCGCATGGCGCCGTTGGATGCGCCTCTATTAATAGAAGGCGAAACCGGCACCGGCAAAGAGTTGCTGGCCCGCGCTTGTCACCTGGCCAGCCCACGCGGCCAGTCGCCGTTGATGGCGCTCAACTGCGCCGGTTTGCCCGAGTCCATGGCCGAGACCGAGTTGTTCGGCTATGGTCCCGGCGCCTTTGAAGGGGCGAGGGCGGAGGGCAAGTTGGGACTGCTGGAGCTGACGGCGGGCGGTACGTTGTTTCTCGACGGCGTCGGCGAAATGAGCGCGCGGTTGCAGGTGAAGTTGCTGCGCTTTCTGCAGGACGGCTGCTTTCGCCGTGTAGGCAGTGATGAAGAGGTGTACCTGGATGTGCGGGTGATCTGCGCGACCCAGGTGGACCTTTCCGAACTGTGCGCCCGGGGCGAATTCCGCCAGGACCTTTACCATCGTCTCAATGTGCTCTCGCTGCATATCCCGCCGCTACGCGAGTGCCTCGACGGTTTGCCGCCGCTGGTGGAGCACTTCCTGGATCAGGCCAGCCGGCAGATCGGCTGCCCGCTGCCCAAGCTCGCACCGGCGGCGATGGAACGCCTCAGCCATTACCACTGGCCGGGGAATGTGCGGCAGTTGGAGAACGTGCTGTTCCAGGCGGTTTCGCTGTGTGAGGGCGGCACCGTCAAGGCCGAGCACATTCGCCTGCCGGACTATGGCGTGCGCCAGCCGCTGGGGGATTTTTCCCTGGAAGGCGGGTTGGAGGAGATCGTCGGGCGCTTTGAAAAGGCGGTGCTGGCGCAGTTGTATGCCGAACATCCCAGCAGCCGGCTGTTGGGCAAGCGGCTGGGCGTGTCCCACACCACTATTGCCAACAAGTTGCGCGACTACGAAGTCGTCAAAGCCGAACGCGGTTAAACCTGTGGGAGCGGGCTTGCTCGCGAATGCGGTGGGTCAGTCGAATTATCCGGTGACTGACACTCCGCATTCGCGAGCAAGCCCGCTCCCACATGGGTTCTTTGTCGGTCTTGATACCTGCACTTGCCGTTAGCGGCATAAGTCCGCCGTTTTTTCGACTCTCTTCCTACTGCCCTCAGCTGCCACCTGCCGGCAAACCCCCGCCCCGCCTGGACTTTTCCTCATTTCAAAAAGTTGGTTCGCAAATTGCTTAAGCCTCATCAGTACAGCGGTGGGCGGCAAGCGTCCGTCAGAAAGAGGAAAGAGCGTGGATAAGTACCTTTACGTGGCAATGACCGGCGCCAGCCAGAATGCACTGGCGCAGAAGGCCCACGCCAACAACTTGGCGAACGTTTCCACCAATGGTTTCCAGCGTGACCTGGAACAGGCGCGCTCGATGCCGGTGTTCGGTGACAGCTTTCCGGCGCGGGCCTTTGCCTTGACCGAGCGCCCAGGCACGGACTTTTCCCCTGGCGCGATGATTGAAACCGGCCGTGACCTCGATGTGGCCGTCAGCGGTGACGGCTGGATGGCCGTGCAAAACCCGGATGGCGGCGAGTCCTACGTGCGCAGCGCCAGTATGAACGTCGATGCGCTGGGCGTGCTGCGGGCCGGCAACGGTATGCCGATCATGGGCAACGGCGGCCCGATTGCCGTGCCGCCCCAGCAGCAGATCGAAGTCGGCCAGGACGGCACCATCAGCATCCGCGCCATGGGCGAAGGCCCGCGGGTGATGGCTGAAGTGGACCGGATCAAGCTGGTGCAGCCCGACCTCAAGAACATGACCAAGGGCCTCGACGGCACCATCCACACCAAGGATGGCCAGCCGGCCCAGGCCGATGCCAACGTCAAGCTGACGTCGGGCTTCCTGCAGGCGAGCAACGTGAACGCCGTCGAAGAAATGACGGCAGTCCTGGCCCTGTCCAAGCAGTTCGAATTGCACATCAAGATGATGAACAGCGCCAAAGAAGACGACCAGGCCATGAGCCGTGTCCTGGCGATGAGCTGATAGCAGCCACACACTAATTTTTGTAGCGCGGCGCCATAAAACAGGCGCACGAAGGAGAAGAACATGCTTCCGGCTCTATACGTTGCCAAGACAGGCCTGTCCGCCCAGGACACCAACCTGACCACCATTTCCAACAACCTGGCCAACGTGTCGACCACGGGTTTCAAACGTGACCGCGCCGAGTTCCAGGACTTGCTCTATCAGATCAAGAAGCAGCCTGGCGCCCAGTCGACCCAGGACAGCGAATTGCCGTCGGGCCTGCAACTGGGTACCGGTGTGGCAATCGTTGGCACCCAGAAGAACTTCAGCGCCGGTAACCTGCAGCAGACCGGCCAACCGCTGGACCTGGCAGTCAACGGCAAGGGTTTCTTCCAGATCCTGCAGCCGGACGGCACCACCACCTACACCCGTGACGGTACGTTCCACCTGGACTCCAACGGCCAGGTCGTGACCGCCAATGGCTTCGCGCTGGAGCCGGCGATTGTCGTGCCGAACAACGCCCAGACTTTCACCGTCGGCAACGACGGCACCGTGTCGATCACCGTGGCCGGCAACCCGGCGTCCCAGGTGATCGGCAACCTGCAAACCGCCGACTTCATCAACCCGGCCGGCCTGCAGGCGATCGGTAACAACCTGTTCCTGGAAACCGCGTCCAGCGGCGCGCCGCAAATCGGCACCCCGGGCCTCAACGGTTTTGGTACCACCCTGCAAAGCACCCTGGAAACGTCCAACGTCAGCACCGTTGAAGAGATGGTCAACATGATCACCACTCAGCGCGCCTACGAGATGAACTCCAAGGTGATTTCCACCGCCGACCAGATGCTTTCGTTCGTAACGCAGAATCTGTAATCAAGTCTATGGGGCGCCCTTGAAGGCGCCTGCAACACCGTGAGGTATGGGTCATGAATCGCTATGTTTCTGTTCTGGCATTGAGTGGGATTGCTGTGCTCGCGGGCTGTGTCGCCCCGACGCCTAAGCCCAATGACCCGTACTATGCGCCGGTGTTGCCGCGCACGCCGTTGCCGGCGGCCGCCAACAATGGCTCGATCTACCAGGCCGGGTTCGAACAGAACCTGTACAGCGACCGCAAGGCCTTCCGGGTCGGTGACATCATCACCATCACGCTGAACGAGAAGACCCAGGCGAGCAAGAACGCCAACTCGCAGATCGGCAAGACCAGCAAGACCAGCATCGGCCTGACTTCGTTGTTTGGCGGTGTACCGAACACCAACAACCCGCTGGGCAGCGGTGACCTGAGCCTGGACGCCGGCTACAGCGGCGACCGCGCCACCAACGGCAAGAGTGCGGCAGGGCAGGGCAACAGCCTGACCGGCTCGATCACCGTGACCGTGGCCGACGTGCTGCCCAACGGCATCATTGCCGTACGCGGCGAGAAGTGGATGACCCTCAACACCGGTGACGAACTGGTGCGCATTGCGGGCATGGTTCGCGCCGACGATATCTCCACCGACAACACCGTGCCGTCGACACGGATTGCCGATGCACGCATCACCTACTCGGGTACGGGTTCGTTTGCTGACGCCAGTCAGCCGGGCTGGTTTGACCGTTTCTTCCTTAGCCCGCTGTTCCCTTTCTAGGTGATCACTTTGAACTTCAAACAGCTGATGGCTGCGATGTTGCTGCTGGCCCTGAGCGCAGGCGCCCAGGCCGAGCGCTTGAAAGACATCGCGAGCATTTCCGGCGTGCGGTCCAACCAGCTGATCGGCTACGGCCTGGTGGTGGGGCTTAACGGCACCGGTGACCAGACCACCCAGACCCCGTTCACCCTGCAGACCTTCAACAACATGCTCTCGCAGTTCGGCATCAAGGTGCCGCCGGGCTCGGGCAACGTGCAGTTGAAGAACGTCGCGGCGGTGTCCATCAGCGCTGACTTGCCGCCGTTCGCCAAGCCGGGGCAGGTGGTCGATATCACCGTGTCGTCCATGGGTAACTCGAAAAGCCTGCGCGGCGGCACCTTGCTGATGACGCCGCTCAAAGGTATCGACGGCAACGTCTACGCCATTGCCCAGGGCAACCTGGTGGTGGGTGGCTTTGATGCCGAAGGCCGCGACGGTTCGAAGATCACCGTCAACGTGCCGTCGGCCGGGCGGATTCCCGGTGGTGCCTCGGTGGAGCGCACCGTGCCCAGCGGCTTCAACCAGGGCAACAGCCTGACCCTGAACCTCAACCGCTCTGACTTCACCACCGCCAAGCGCGTGGTCGACAAGATCAATGAGCTGCTCGGCCCGGGCGTGGCCCAGGCCATCGATGGCGGCTCGGTTCGTGTGACGGCACCGCTGGACCCAAGCCAGCGTGTGGACTACCTGTCCCTGCTGGAAAACCTTGAGGTTGACCCGGGCCAGGCGGTGGCGAAAGTCATCATCAACTCGCGGACCGGCACCATCGTGATCGGCCAGAACGTCAAGGTTTCGCCAGCGGCCGTGACCCACGGCAGCCTGACCGTGACCATCACCGAAGACCCGATCGTCAGCCAGCCTGGCCCGTTGTCCAACGGCCAGACTGCCGTGGTCCCCCGTTCGCGGGTGAATGCCCAGCAAGAAGCCAAGCCGATGTTCAAGTTCGGCCCCGGCACCACCCTGGACGAGATTGTCCGTGCGGTGAACCAGGTGGGCGCAGCGCCCGGCGACTTGATGGCGATCCTCGAAGCATTGAAACAGGCCGGCGCCTTGCAAGCCGACCTGATCGTGATCTGACGCCATGGCCATGGACATGCGCAAGAGCGGCCTGACCAGCACGGCGGATTCGGGTTCCTATTCCGACCTCAACCGGCTTAACCAGTTGAAGGTCGGCGACAAGAACAGCGACGGCAACATGCGCAAGGTCGCGCAGGAGTTCGAGTCGCTGTTTCTCGGCGAAATGCTCAAGTCCATGCGTTCGGCCACCGAAGCCCTGGGCAAGGACAACCCGCTGAATACCCCTGCGGCCAAGCAGTACCAGGAAATGTACGACCAGCAGTTGGCGGTTTCCCTGTCTCGCGAGGGCGGTGGTATCGGCCTGGCGGACGTGCTGCTGCGCCAGATGCAGAAGAACAAGCCGGTGGACGCCCAGGCGGCCACCCTGCAAGGCCCGGCTGCGCCCGCGAAGAAGGTGGATGTACCGACTGAAATTGCCGCCGGTACCAAGGCCGATGGCCCGCTGGGCCGCAGCAATGGTCAGCGGCCATTGTGGGCATACCGCGTGGCGGTGCCTGAAGGCACCAACTCCCACGCCAACGACATGGCGCTGATGAACCAGCGACGCATCTCGTTGCCGAGCAAGCTGACGGATCGCCTGCTGGCCGGCATCGTGCCGGGTGCCGAGGCTACCACTGCCGCCAAGGCCGCGCCGCTGCGCAACAGCGCTGCCGATGATGGCGTGGTCAACAGCACCGCCCGCAGCCTTGCCGCCATACCGCCTCGCGGGCAGATGCAGGTTTACGGCCGCGCCGTAGCCCAGCCACCGCTGGCACCGGCGAAGAAAGCCTTCAGCTCGCAGGATGAATTTGTCGCCACCATGTTGCCGATGGCCAAGCAGGCCGCTGCGAGGATTGGCGTCGACCCACGCTACCTGGTGGCCCAGGCCGCCCTGGAAACCGGTTGGGGTAAATCGGTGATGCGTGCCGAGGATGGCACCAGCAGCCATAACCTGTTCGGCATCAAGGCCGGCCAGAGTTGGCAGGGCGAACAGGCCCGGGCGATCACCAGCGAGTTTCGCGATGGCGCGATGGTCAAGGAGACGGCGCAGTTCCGTTCCTACAATTCCTACCAGGACAGCTTCCATGACCTGGTCACGTTGCTGCAAAGCAATGATCGCTATAAAGAAGTTGTGAAATCAGCCGACAACCCGGAACAGTTTGTGCGCGAGTTGCAAAAAGCCGGTTATGCAACCGACCCGGATTACGCCAGCAAGATTTCGCAGATCGCAAAAACGATGAACAGCTACCAGAACTACGCTGCCGCGGGCGCTTCCACTCATTTATAAGGTCTGAATCATGAGTTTGCTCAATATCGGGATGTCGGGGCTCAATGCCGCCCAGGGATCGTTGTCGGTCTTAAGTAACAACATCGCCAACGTCAACACCCCGGGATACTCGCGTCAACAGAGCGCTCAGACCGCGAATGCGTCGAACGCCTACGGCGGCGTATTTATCGGCACCGGTACGACCCTGGCGGACGTGCGTCGGGTGTACAACCAGTTCCTCACCACGGCTTACCAGAACAGCACGGCACTCGACAGCGACGCCAACGCCTACCTGGACCAGGCCAGTGCCATCGACAAGACCTTGTCGGATTCCAACACCGGCATGTCTTCGGTGCTCAGTGCCTTCTTCGCGGCGGCGCAGACGGCTTCAGCCACTCCGGGCGACGTGTCCGCGCGCCAATTGCTGCTGACCAGCGCCCAGACCCTGAGCAACCGCTTCAACTCCATTTCCGGCCAGTTGAACCAGCAGAAACAAACGATCAACAGTCAGTTGAGCACCATGACGGATCAGGTCAACAAGCTGACGTCCTCGATCGCCTCGCTCAACAAGCAGATTGCCCAGGCCCAGGGGACTTCCAGCAGTGCGCCGGCCAACCTGCTGGACTCGCGTGACGAAGCGGTGCGCTCGCTCAACGAGCTGATCGGCGTTACGGCCACGGAAAAAAACGGACAGTACAGTATTACGACCGGTACGGGGCAGTCGCTGGTGGAAGGCGGGATATCCAATAATATCTCTGCGGTACCGAGTAGCACCGACAATAGCCAGTACACCATCCAGCTCTCGATGGGCGACTCGTCCATTGACCTTGGCAATGTGGTCACCGGCGGCAGTATCGGTGGCTTGCTGCGCTATCGCAGTGACGTGCTGATGCCGGCCATCAATGATCTGGGGCGCATCGCGATTGCCACGGCAGACACGATCAACAACCAGTTGGGCCAGGGCCTGGACCTCAACGGCGAATTCGGTTCGTCGCTGTTCACCGATATCAACAGCGCGGCGGCGATTTCCCAGCGCAGCCAAGGGGCCGCCGGCAACAGCGCGGGGTCTGGCAACCTGAATGTCACGATCAAGGACAGCAGCCAGCTGACGACCTACGACTACAAAGTCACGTTTACCAGCGGTAACCAGTACAACGTCGTCCGCTCCGACGGCAAGGCCATGGGTTCGTTCGACACCACCACCACGCCGCCGCCGGTGATTGATGGCTTTACCCTGGCGCTGGACGGCAAAGGGCCCATGGCTGCCGGTGACAGCTTCAAGGTCAGCCCCACGGCCAACGGGGCCACGGGCATCGGTGTCGATCTGAAGGACGTCAACAAGCTCGCCTTCGCGGGCCCCTTGGCGGGGAACGCAAGCAAGACCAACACCGGCACCGGTACGTTCACACCGCCTCAGCTGACTGTGCCGCTGGATATTCATGGCGGCGCTGATACCGCCCAGTTGCGCGCCGGCATCGAAAACTCCATGCCGGTAAAAATGCTCTTTGGCAAGCCGGCCGCCGACGGCACCCAGTCGTATACGGTGAGCGACGCGCAAGGCAATCCGATCGGCAGTGGCACCATCATCCCGGGCCAGGGCAACAAGATCAGCATCAACGTACCGATGCGCGATGCCTCCGGTGCGTTGATCCCGGGCAAAAGCTTCAACTTCGACACCACGGTCGGCGGCTCGCCTGCCAATGGTGACAGCACGACTTTCTCGTTCAACGCTTCGGGCACCTCCAACAACCGCAACGCCCAGCAATTGCTGGACTTGCAGACCAAGGCCACCGTGGGCGCCAGCGACGGCAGCCCGGGTGTGAGCCTGGTCAGCGCCAACGCCCGACTCGTGTCGCAGGTGGGCTCCAAAGCCAGCCAGGCCGCTACCGACTCCACCGCGACGGGTGCGCTGTTGGCAGCGAACAAGGCGGCCAGCAACTCGGTGTCCCAGGTCAACCTGGATGAAGAGGCGGGTGACATGATCAAGTTCCAGCAGTACTACACCGCGTCGTCGCAGATCATCAAGGCTGCGCAAGAAACTTTCAGCACACTGATTAATGCCCTTTAAAGGAGTCTGGGACGATGCGTATTTCTACACAGCAGTATTTCGACACCAGCGCCAGCAAGTACCAGACGAACTATTCCGGTGTGGTGAAAGCCCAGGACCAGGCGAGCAGCGGTATCCGGGTGCAGACCGCCTCCGATGACCCGGTCGCCGCCGCGCGCTTGCTGCAATTGCAGCAACAGAAAGACATGCTTGGCCAGTTCAACGGCAACATCAACACCCTGCAGAACTCGCTGACCAACGAAGAATCGGTGTTAAAGAGCATCAACACCGCCTTGCAGCGCGGTAATGAACTGGCGCTGCGTGCGGCCAACCAGTCCCTGAGCGATGACGATCGTAAATCCATCGCCAGCGAAGTGGGCGCGCTTGAGGACCAGGTGCTGGGCTTGCTCAACTCCAAGGATGCCAACGGCAACTACATGTTTTCCGGGTCGAAAACCGACACGCCGCCTTACATCCGCAATAACGACGGCACCTACACGTATCAGGGTGACGAGACGCCGCTGAGCTTGCAGATCTCGGACAATCTGTCGATGGCGGGGGGCGACACCGGTAAGTCGATGATGGAAAGTTCGACCAACACCGGTCGCACCCAGGCTACGTTGTTGCCGCCTGCGGTCAATGACGGCAAGGTCGCGGTATCGGCGGGCACGGTGACCTCCGGTGTCACCTACACCAAGAGTTTTACCGACGGCCAGCCCTACAAGCTGACCTTCAGCAGCAGCACGCAGTATTCCGTGACCGACAAGGACGGTAACGACGTTACCTCCGAGATTCCCGGCAACGGCACTTTCGACGCGACCAAAGAGGGCGCATCCAGCGTCAACCTGCGCGGCGTCAAGTTCGATATCAGCCTGACGCTCGGCGCGGACGTTGCGCCCGGCGCTGACTCCGACGCACTGGTGGCGGGCAAGGCGTTCACCCTGCAATCCAAGCCGGACACCTTCAGTGCTTCGCGTTCGCCAGGCAACGCGTCGACTGCACAAGTCACCGGTGGCCAGGTGACGGATCAGGCGGCCTACGCCAGCACCTTCCCTGATACCGGTGCGGTGATCAAATTCACCAGCGGCACCACGTATGAGGTGTATGCGCAGCCCTACAGTCCGAACAGCAAGACCATCGCGACCGGCACCATGGCTGCCGGTGCCACCTCGATCAACGCGGCCGGCGTGACGTTCGATATCAGTGGTGCGCCAGGGGCGGGCGACCAGTTTGCGGTCAGCGCCGTCAGCAACAAGAACGAAAACGCCCTGGACACGTTGAGCCAATTGCGCAAAGCCCTGGAAACGCCGGCTGACGGCAACCTGGTCGCGCAGAACAACCTCAAGGATGTGGTGGCCAAAACCATCGGCAACCTGAACAACGCCAGTTCACAGATTGACCAGGTGCGCGGCTCCATTGGTGCTCGCCAGAATGCCCTGGATCTTCAAACGGATGAAAACACCAGCTTGGGGACTGCCAATACCAACACCATGAGTTCCCTGGGCAACGTCGACATGGGCCAGGCGGCGATCAACCTGCAGCTTCAGCAAACCATGTTGCAGGCCTCTCAGTTGGCCTTTGTGAAAATCTCTCAGTTGAGCCTGTTCAACAAAATGTGATGTCCGCAGCTGCAAACCGGCGGCTCACCCTGGAAACGGGGTGGGCCGTTGTGGTTTTTGGCGTTTGTATGTCCCCGTGTTTCGCACAAAGCGCAGAAAATTGAGTGACCTGTGAGTCATAAAGCGCATCTTCACTGTATCGTGTGAAAAGGATAGGTCGTCGCCAGGTCTCTGCGAGGGCCTGCCGCCAGGGTAAAAAGGCGGTTTTCGGCGAGTTTTTTGCGGGGTCATCCCCATTATTGTCAGCACCCGGCGACGTGTCTCGCGGGGTGTTCTCCAGCTATTTAGTATTGGGAAGCCACAATGATTGGCATAAAAAGCATCGCCAGTTACGTGCCGGCAGACGGGATTGATAACTACGCCCAGGGTGCCAAATTCGCCAAGGATGAAGAATTCATCATTGGCAAGATCGGTTCGGCGTTCCTGCCGCGCAAGGATGCCGCGCAGGAAACCTCCGATCTGTGCGTCGAGGCGGTCAACGCCTTGTTTGCCAACAACCCCGATTTGAAGCGCGAGTCCATCGATGCGCTGATCGTCGTTACCCAGAACGGCGACGAAGAGGGCTTGCCTCACACCGCCGCCATCGTCCAGGACAAGCTGGGCCTGCCGACGCACGTGGCGGCCTTCGATATTTCCCTGGGCTGCTCGGGCTACGTCTACGGCATCTATGCGATGAAGGGCTTCATGGAGGCTACCGGCCTGAAGAACGGCCTGCTGGTGACCGCCGATCCGTACTCGAAGATCGTCGACCCTGAAGACCGCAACACCACCATGCTGTTCGGCGATGCCGCTACCGCCACCTGGATGGGTGAAGACGCGCCGTGGCAGTTGGGCAAGTCCAAGTTCGGCACTGACGGTTCCGGTGCGCCGCACTTGAAGGTCAGCGATGGCGTGTTCTTCATGAACGGCCGCCAGGTGTTCAACTTCGCTTTGCTCAAGGTGCCGGCGCATTTGCACGAGCTGCTCACCGAATCGGACCTCAAGGCTGACGAGATAGATGCGTTCTGCATCCACCAGGGCAGTGCGGCGATTGTCGACGCCGTGGCCCGGCGTTTCGAAGACGCGCCGGTGGACAAGTTCATCAAGGACATGGTCGAGACCGGCAATACCGTGTCCTCGAGCATTCCGCTGCTGCTGGAAAAGCACATGCTCGACTCCACCTGGAAGCGCGTCGCCATCAGTGGTTTTGGTGTGGGGCTGTCCTGGGGCTCGGCGATTTTGCACCGCCCTTGACGACTTAAAGGCGCTGCACAAAAAAACGCCCATGATCGAAAGATTATGGGCGTTTTTTATTTGGCGCCAGAAAGCCAACAATTGCTGGGGTTTGGGCTATCGTAAATGCTTGAATTAAAAGGGGTGGCACGGCGCCAGTAAAAAAAATCAAAAAAGTCCTCAAGCAACCTGCTTTCACGACGATAACTATTACGAAGGTTCTCTAGGCCACACCCGGCGGTTGCCAGGGCCGGAAGCCGCAGTACACCACCCACGAGGATTTCGTCATGGCATTAACAGTAAACACCAACCTTGCTTCGTTGACCGTTCAGAACAACCTGAACAAGGCTTCCAGCGCCCTGCAAACTTCCATGCAGCGCCTGTCCTCCGGCCTGCGTATCAACAGCGCCAAAGACGATGCGGCCGGCCTGCAAATCGCTGGTCGTCTGACCAGCCAGATCAACGGCCTGGGCGTTGCCATCAAGAACGCCGGTGACGGTAACTCCATCGCGCAAACTGCTGAAGGCGCGATGCAGCAATCCACCAACATCCTGCAGACCATGCGTTCCCTGGCTCTGTCGTCCGCTAACGGCTCCCTCAGCGCTGACGACCGTAAGTCGAACCAGGCTCAGTACGCGGCTCTGACTTCTGAATTGACCCGTATCGCTTCTACCACCACTTTCGGTGGTCGTAACCTGCTGGACGGTTCTTTCGGTACTACCGCTTTCCAAGTGGGCGCCAACGCCAACCAGACCATCAACATGAGCCTGGGCAACGTATCGGCTAACAACATTGGTTCGCAGCAGCTGCTGTCCAGTGCTCAGACTCCAGGCGCCGGCGTTGCAGGCGGCACTATCACTGTTACCGGTGGCGGCCAGACCTCTGCTGCACTGACCATTGCTGCCGGCGCCTCTGCCAAGGCTATCGCTGCTCAACTGAACGGCGCGGTCGGCGGCCTGCAGGCCTCTGCCAGCAACGAAGCCAAGTTCACTGTTCCAGCCTTCGCGGCTCCTAACCCAAGTGGCAGCTTCACTCTGGCCGTAGGCAGCGCTTCGGTTAGCTTCACCGGTATCACCAAAGCTTCTGACCTGGCTGACCAACTGAACTCCAACGCTGCCAAACTGGGCATCAGCGTTAACTTCGACCAGTCGACCGACTCCCTGTCGATCAAATCCGACTCGGGTGAGAACTTCACCTTCTCCGGTGCTGACGCTGGCGGCCAGACCATCGGCGTGCAAACCAAGGGCGGCAACGGTCAGTTCGGCACTGCCGCAACCCTGACCGCTGCAAACCTGG
This sequence comes from Pseudomonas sp. NPDC087814, assembly GCF_044742865.1. NCBI lineage: Bacteria > Pseudomonadati > Pseudomonadota > Gammaproteobacteria > Pseudomonadales > Pseudomonadaceae > Pseudomonas > Pseudomonas sp. NPDC087814. The sequence goes on from NZ_JBIUVK010000004.1 coordinate 142,990, forward strand.
TTGCTACTGGCCAAGTCTCGTTGAACTCCAGCTCCAGCTACTCGCTGGCTGGCGACGGCGTTACCGGCGTGTTCGGCGCAGCGGGTGCTACTGCTGTCAACTCGGGCAAAGTCGTTGTCAGCAACACTGACGTGACCACCGCTGCCAACGCACAGAGCGCTGTTGACGTGCTGACCCAGGCACTGTCCACCATCGACTCCCAGCGTGCTGACCTCGGTGCTGTACAAAACCGTTTCGACAACACCATCGCCAACCTGCAGAGCATCTCGGACAACTCCACTTCTGCCCGTGGCGTGATCCAGGACGTTGACTTCGCCGCTGAAACCGCTCAGCTGACCAAGCAACAAACCCTGCAACAGGCTTCGACTGCGATCCTGTCCCAGGCGAACCAACTGCCATCCGCTGTACTGAAGCTGCTTCAGTAATAACGGCGCTTGGTAACTGACGGAAGGGCGCGTTTACGTGCCCTTTTGTCTTTTGTCTAATGAGGTGATTGGTCATGGACATGAGCGTCAAACTGAACCTGTCTTACCCTGCGGCAGCGCCACAGAATGCTCCAGCTCCTGTCAGTGCCGATCCGCAGAAACCCAAGGTGGACTCCGTTGCTGGCGCGAAAGATGCCCAGCAGCCGAGCCACACCGACTTGAAAAAAGCCGTCAACGACATAAACGAATTCATCCAGGCTGCCCAGCGCAAACTGGATTTTTCCATTGATGACTCCACCCACCAGGTTGTGGTTAAGGTCATCGCAACCGAGAGCGGTGAAGTCATTCGCCAGATTCCTTCGGAATTGGCCCTGAAACTCGCCCAGAGCCTTCATGACGCCAGCAGCTTGCTGTTTGACGCCAAGGTCTAAACTGGCATGAACTTTGTTGCGAAAACTGCCTAGAGTGTGATTCGTCAATAAAGCATCAGCCCCGGATTAGGAGAAAGACGATGACAGTCGTAGCAGGTCTAACGGTCAACGGCCCGGGTACGGGTATCGACGTTCAAGGTCTTGTTAAGTCATTGGTGGGTTCGCAAACCGCACCCAAGCAAGCGCAGATCGATAGCCAGACCAAAATATCCACTGCGCAACTGACCTCGATCGGCAAGATCCAGGCGGCCCTGGATGCGTTCCGGGGCGCGCTGGACAACATGACCAAGACCGTCAACTTCAGCGGCCTGAGTGCGACGGTTTCGAACGACAAGCTCGCGACGGTCACGCTGGGCCCGGGCGCTGCGGCCGGCAACTTTACGTTGAACGTTACCAATTTGGCCACGGCGTCCAAAGTCTCCACGGCAGTGATTCCTGGTGGGCCGACGGCGGTTGTCAATTCCGGGGCTTCGGCGACGGTGTTTACGGTCTCCCAATCCGGCAAGGATTACAGCGTCAGTGTGCCGCCGGGCGGGACCCTTCAGCAGGTGCGTGACTCGCTCAATACGCAGTACGGCAATTCGGGCTTGAGTGCCAACATCCTGACTGACTCCAACGGTTCCCGGTTGGTGGTCACGTCCTCGACTACCGGTAAAGGTAGTGACATCACCTTCAAGGGCTCCTCGGGCCTGGATACGGGCGCGACTGTCGTGGGCGCGGCACCGGTGAACGCCGTGTATACCCTGGACGGCAGTCCTCAAGAGTCCACGAGTAATACCCTGCCCGACGCAATCAGTGGTGTGAGCATCACCTTGACGGGGGTTTCGGCAGCTGCCGACGGCCCTAACGGCGATTCGACGATCAAGGTGTCTGCGAACGCCGCCACCCTGAAGTCGGCAGTCAAGGGTTTCACGGACACGTACACAGCGTTGGTCAAGGCTGTGAATGCCGAGACTCAGGTCACCACCAATGCCGACGGTTCCGTCACGCCAGGCGCGCTGACCGGGGACAGCTCTGTGCGTACCATGATGGCGTCGATCCGCAACGTGATGAACTCGGTGACCGGTAGCGGCACGTTTTCATCCCTGGCGCAGTTTGGCGTGACCACGGACCAGACAGCGGGCACGCTGAGCGTCAGTGATGTGGCGTTTGACAAGGCCGCCCTCACTAACGGCTCCGACATCAACAGCATCTTCACCGGCCCCAATGGGCTGTTGACGAGCCTGACGAATGCCACAGCCAACTATGCGCTGAGCAAGACCGGGGTGTTCGCCCAAAAGTCCACGACCCTGCAGGACAACCTCAAGGACCTGACCAACCAGCAGACCGCCCTGAACACGCGTTCTGATGCCCTGACGGCCTCCCTGACCCTGAAATACAACGCCATGGACTCCCTGGTTGCGCAGCTCAAGGCTCAGGGCGACAGCGTCATGACCACGCTCAACTCGCTGAACAATCCGAAGTCCACCTGATTGGCGGATGGATAAAGCCCGCCGAAGGCGCTGAGTCAAAGCGCCAGGCGGGCTAAAGTTTTGTGTAACACCGTCGACATAATAATCAGCGTCCACCCTTTTAGCTGTCGCCTGTCACGAGGTAGAAACATGAATCCCATGAGAGCCCTTCGCCAATACCAGAAGGTCAACACCCACGCCCAGATCTCCGAAGCCAGCCCGCACCGCCTGGTGCAGTTGCTGATGGAAGGCGCACTGGATCGTATGGCGCAGGCCAAGGGTGCGATGGCTCGCGGTGATATCGCGCAGAAGGGGTTGATGCTGGGCAAGGCGGTGGACATCCTCGTCGGGTTGCGTGACGGCCTGAACCCCGAGAAGACCCCGGACCCGATTGCACTGCAGCAGTTGGATAACCTGTATGCCTTCATGACCATGCGCCTGCTGGAAGCCAACCGTCAGAATGACGCTGCGATGATCGATGAGGTCGCAGGCCTGATGATTACGCTCAAGGAAGGCTGGGACGGTATTGCCACAGAGGTACAGTAGGCCGTAAGGCCTGAGGACGATGTCATGAGCCAAGCATTGCAAAAAATCGACGAGACCCGTGAGGCGCTGTCCGAGGCGTTGGCTGAACGCAACTGGGGGGCGATCGGCGAACTGGATTTGGGCTGCCGCGCGTTGATCGATGCTGCGCTCAACGAGGATTCGGCGGATGAGGCAGCCATTCGGGCAAAACTGGAAGACTTGCTTTCGGTCTACCAGCAGTTGCTTGAGGCGACGACAGGGGAGCGACAGGCTATTTTCGAAGAGATGTCGCAGTTCAACCGAGCTAAACACGCGTCAAAGGTTTACCATATGTTCGGCTGAAGGCTCAGTTAATCCGAACACCGCGCGTCATAAATTTGACTGTGCACGATTTTTTGACTTAACTAGTGCTATTTTCAGACGTCAGAAAGCCGTAGCGCAGAAAATGCCTACAGCAATCTAGATTGCCCCAACTCGAGGGCATTAGAGTTTTACTAGGGAAGTTGCTATTGCATGTGGCGTGAAACCAAAATTCTGCTGATCGATGACGATAGCGTTCGGCGCCGCGATCTGGCGGTGATCCTGAATTTTCTTGGCGAAGAAAATCTACCCTGCGGCAGCCACGACTGGCAGCAGGCGGTCAGCTCTTTGTCGTCGAGCCGCGAAGTCATTTGTGTGCTGATCGGGACGGTAAACGCTCCTGGTGCAGTTCTGGGCTTGTTAAAGACACTGTCGACCTGGGATGAGTTCCTTCCTGTTTTGCTGATGGGCGATATTTCTTCCGTGGACCTTCCGGAAGACCAGCGCCGCCGCGTGCTTTCCACCCTTGAAATGCCCCCCAGCTACAGCAAATTGCTCGACTCCCTGCACCGTGCCCAGGTCTACCGCGAGATGTACGACCAGGCCCGCGAGCGCGGCCGTCACCGCGAACCCAACCTGTTCCGCAGCCTCGTCGGCACCAGTCGTGCGATCCAGCACGTGCGCCAGATGATGCAGCAAGTAGCCGACACCGACGCCAGTGTGCTGATCCTTGGCGAGTCGGGCACCGGCAAGGAAGTGGTCGCACGCAACCTGCACTACCATTCCAAGCGTCGTGACGGGCCGTTCGTGCCGGTCAACTGCGGGGCGATCCCGGCAGAGCTGCTGGAAAGCGAACTGTTCGGCCACGAGAAGGGCGCCTTTACCGGGGCGATCACCAGCCGTGCCGGGCGTTTTGAACTGGCCAACGGCGGCACCCTGTTCCTCGACGAAATCGGCGACATGCCGCTGCCGATGCAGGTCAAGCTGCTGCGGGTATTGCAGGAGCGCACCTTCGAGCGCGTGGGCAGCAACAAGACCCAGAGCGTCGACGTACGCATCATCGCGGCCACCCACAAGAACCTCGAAAGCATGATCGAGGTCGGCAGCTTCCGCGAAGACCTGTACTACCGCCTCAACGTATTCCCGATCGAAATGGCGCCCCTGCGCGAGCGCGTCGAAGACATCCCGTTGCTGATGAACGAGCTGATCTCGCGCATGGAACACGAAAAGCGTGGTTCGATTCGCTTCAACTCGGCGGCGATCATGTCACTGTGTCGCCACGGCTGGCCGGGCAACGTCCGCGAGTTGGCCAACCTGGTGGAGCGCATGGCGATCATGCACCCGTACGGGGTGATCGGCGTGGTCGAGCTGCCGAAGAAATTCCGCTACGTCGACGACGAAGACGAGCAATTGGTGGACAGCCTGCGCAGCGACCTGGAAGAGCGCGTGGCCATCAACGGCCACACGCCGGACTTCGGCTCCACCGCCATGCTGCCGCCGGAAGGCCTGGACTTGAAGGACTACCTCGGCAGCCTCGAACAAGGCCTGATCCAGCAGGCACTCGACGACGCCAACGGTATCGTCGCCCGTGCCGCCGAGCGCCTGCGCATCCGGCGTACCACCCTGGTGGAGAAGATGCGCAAGTACGGCATGAGTCGCAAGGAAGGTGATGAACAGGCGGATGATTGACGCCTGTTTTTCAACTGACTGAAAACTAAGCCTATTTTTTTAGGCACGGGTATTGCTACAGCACTCGCAACGTTCCGTTTAACTGACGGTCAGCCAAGCGAGAGAGCATGATGCCCCACGCCGCCCAACTATCTTCGGTCCCTGACACTCAGGGGCCGGCCCCCTCCGTAGAGCAGATCAGCCGTCTGGGGCTTGAACAGGCTTTTTCCCTGTTCAACCAGATGTCGAGCCAGTTGACTGACTCCTACAGCCTGCTGGAAGCCCGGGTTTCCGAGCTTAAAGGCGAGTTGGCCGTGGTCAGTGCCCAGCGCATGGAAGAGCTGGCCGAGAAAGAGCGACTGGCCAACCGTCTGCAAAACCTCCTCGACCTGTTGCCCGGTGGCGTGATCGTCATCGACGAGCAGGGCCGTGTGCGCGAAGCCAACCCGGCGGCCTGCAACATGCTTGGCCTGCCGCTGGAGGGCGAGCTGTGGCGCGAGGTCATCACCCGCTGCTTTGCCCCCCGGGAAGACGACGGCCACGAAATTTCCCTCAAGGATGGACGCCGCCTGTCCATCGCCACGCGTTCCCTGGATGCCGAGCCTGGCCAGTTGGTGTTGCTCAACGACCTGACTGAAACCCGGCACCTGCAAGACCAGTTGGCCCGCCATGAGCGCCTGTCGTCTTTGGGGCGAATGGTCGCTTCCCTGGCCCACCAGATTCGTACGCCATTGTCGGCCGCGCTGATTTACGCCAGTCATTTGACTGATGAGCAATTGCCCGCCGCCACCCACCAGCGTTTTGCCGGCCGCCTCAAGGAGCGCCTGCACGAACTGGAGCATCAGGTGCGCGACATGCTGGTGTTTGCCCGCGGCGAATTGCCGCTGACCGACCGCGTCACCCCGGCCGCCTTGATGCAGTCCCTGCAAGCGGCGGCCGCCACTCATATCCAGGAAGCGTCAGTCCGTTGGCAGTGCGACAGCCATTACGGCGAGTTGCTGTGCAACCGCGACACCCTGGTGGGCGCGCTGCTCAACCTGATCGAAAACGCGACCCAGGCCAGCGGCCCCGGGGCGCGGCTCAAGGTGCACCTGTACAACCGTGGCGAGACCCTGCGCCTGAGCATCAGCGACAGCGGCAGCGGGATTGACCCGGCAGTGCTGCAGCGCCTCGGCGAGCCTTTTTTTACCACCAAGACCAACGGGACCGGCCTGGGCCTGACCGTGGTCAAGGCAGTCGCCCGTGCACATCAGGGAGAATTGCAGCTGCATTCCCGGTTGGGTCGTGGCACGTGCGCGTTGATCACGCTGCCGCTGTTTTCATGCGCCGTCAGCGCGGAGTAAAAGGTCATGGCTATCAAGATTTTATTGGTTGAAGACGATCGCGCCCTGCGTGAAGCATTGGCTGACACGCTGTTGCTGGCGGGCCATGACTATCGGGCGGTCGGTTCTGCCGAAGAAGCCCTGGACGCGGTGGAGCAGGAGTCCTTCAGCCTGGTGGTCAGCGACGTCAACATGCCGGGCATTGACGGACACCAGTTGCTCGGCCTGTTGCGTGCGCGCCAGCCGCAACTGCCGGTGCTGCTGATGACCGCCCACGGCGCCGTGGAGCGTGCCGTCGACGCCATGCGTCAGGGCGCTGCGGATTACCTGGTGAAACCCTTCGAACCCAAAGCCTTGATCGAACTGGTCGCCCGGCATGCCCTCGGCACCCTGGGCGCTGCAGAGGGTGAAGGCCCGATTGCCTTCGAACCGGCCAGTGCGCAATTGCTGGAGCTGGCGGCCCGTGTCGCCCGCAGCGACTCCACCGTATTGATCTCCGGCGAGTCCGGTACCGGCAAGGAAGTGCTGGCGCGCTACATCCACCAGCAGTCCCATCGTGCCAGCCAGCCGTTCATTGCGATCAACTGCGCGGCCATTCCCGACAACATGCTCGAAGCCACCTTGTTCGGCCATGAGAAGGGCTCGTTCACCGGCGCCATCGCGGCGCAGGCCGGCAAGTTCGAACAGGCTGACGGCGGCACCATCCTGCTCGACGAAATCTCCGAAATGCCCCTGGGCCTGCAAGCCAAGTTGCTGCGGGTATTGCAGGAGCGCGAAGTGGAGCGGGTGGGCGCACGCAAGCCGATCCAGCTGGACATCCGTGTGGTCGCCACCACCAACCGCGACCTGGCGGGCGAAGTGGCGGCGGGGCGCTTCCGCGAGGACCTGTTCTACCGGCTCTCGGTGTTCCCGTTGGCCTGGCGCCCGTTGCGCGAGCGCCCGGCCGACATCATCCCGCTGGCCGAGCGCCTGCTGGGCAAGCACGTCAATAAAATGAAGCATGCCCAGGCGCGCCTGTCGGCCGAGGCCCAGGCCTGTCTGATCAGTTACCCGTGGCCCGGCAACGTGCGGGAACTGGACAATGCGATCCAGCGTGCGTTGATTTTGCAGCAGGGCGGCCTGATCCAGCCCCAGGATTTCTGCCTGGCCATGGGCGCGGGCGCAGCCCCGCAGCCGAGCCTGGCTGCCGCGCCACAGGTCGAAGCCGTGCCTGCCGAATCCGCCGGCGCCCTGGGCGACGACCTGCGCCGCCGCGAATTCCAGATGATCATCGACACCCTGCGCTCCGAGCGCGGGCGCCGCAAAGAAGCCGCCGAGCGCCTGGGCATCAGCCCGCGCACCCTGCGCTACAAGCTGGCGCAGATGCGTGACGCCGGGATGGACGTGGAAGCCTACCTCTACGCCACCTGAAAATTCTCAAAGCCGACAGGGCCAGTCGCCTTTTCTTACAGAATGCCACGGAGCTGGCACCCTTGTTGCTACCACCCCTGTAATCGCTGTGTAGTGTCAAAAAATTGCGGGTCGTCGGAGAGAAAGTTCATGAGCCAAGGTGTTGAGTTCAATCGGTTGATGTTGGATATGCGGTCCATGCAAATGGATGCCATGGCTCAACCGAAATCCGCCGCGCAAGCCGTACCGGAATTGGGCCAGAGCAGCTTTGCCGACATGCTCGGCCAGGCCATCAACAAAGTCAGCGACACCCAGCAGGCATCCAATCAGTTGGCGACCGCCTTCGAGATCGGCAAGAGCGGCGTGGACCTCACCGACGTGATGGTCGCCTCGCAAAAAGCCAGCGTTTCATTCCAGGCCTTGACCCAGGTGCGCAACAAACTGGTTCAAGCCTATCAAGACATCATGCAGATGCCGGTTTAAGGACGATTTGAGTCATGGCAGAAGCACTCGTGGATAACGCACCCGCCAAGGCAGACGGCAAGCCGCCGCTGTTTGGCCTGTCGTTCCTGGAAAACCTCTCCGAGATGACCATGTTGCGTCAGGTAGGCCTGATGGTCGGCCTGGCTGCCAGCGTGGCGATTGGTTTTGCCGTGGTGCTGTGGTCCCAGCAACCGGATTACCGTCCGTTGTACGGCAGCCTGGCCGGCATGGATTCCAAGCAGATCATGGAAACCCTGGCGGCGGCAGACATCAGCTACACCGTCGAACCGAATTCCGGCGCACTGTTGGTCAAGGCCGACGATGTGGCCCGTGCGCGGATGAAACTGGCGGCTGCCGGCGTAACCCCGTCCGACGCGAATATCGGCTTTGAAATCCTCGACAAGGACCAGGGCCTGGGGACCAGCCAGTTCATGGAAGCCACCCGCTACCGTCGCGGCCTGGAAGGCGAACTGGCGCGCACCATCTCTGCCCTGAACAACGTCAAGGGCGCCCGCGTGCACCTGGCGATTCCGAAAAGCTCGGTATTTGTGCGCGATGAACGCAAGCCCAGCGCCTCGGTCCTGGTCGAACTCTTTGCCGGCCGCTCCCTTGAGCCTGGTCAGGTATTGGCGATCATCAACCTGGTGGCCACCAGCGTTCCTGAATTGAGCAAGTCGCAGATCACCGTAGTCGACCAGAAGGGCAACCTGCTGTCGGACCTCGCGGAAAACTCTTCGCTGACCATGGCCGGCAAGCAGTTCGACTACAGCCGTCGCATGGAAAGCATGCTGACCCAGCGGGTGCACAACATCCTGCAACCGGTGTTGGGCAATGATCGCTACAAGGCTGAAGTGTCGGCCGACGTCGACTTCAGCGCCGTCGAATCGACCTCCGAGCAGTTCAACCCGGACCAGCCGGCCCTGCGCAGCGAGCAATCGACCACCGAACAACGTACCGCCAGCAATGGCCCGCAAGGCGTGCCGGGTGCCCTGAGCAACCAGCCGCCCACCCCGGCCACTGCCCCGCAAACCACCGGTGGCGCTGCCGCTACCGCAGGCGCGGTGCAGCCTGGCCAGCCGCTGCTGGACGCCAACGGCCAGCAGATCATGGACCCGGCCACTGGCCAGCCCATGCTCGCGCCGTACCCGGCCGACAAGCGCAACCAGTCCACCAAGAACTTCGAGCTTGATCGTTCCATCAGCCACACCAAGCAGCAACAGGGTCGGATCAATCGCCTGTCGGTGTCGGTGGTGGTGGATGACCAGGTCAAGGTCAATGCCGCAGACGGCGCCATTACCCGCGCCCCATGGAGCGCCGATGAATTGGCGCGCTTCACTCGCCTGGTACAGGATGCGGTGGGCTTCGATGCCAGCCGTGGCGACAGCGTCAGCGTGATCAACATGCCGTTCTCCGCCGAGCGTGGCGAAGTCATCGCCGAGGCAGCGTTCTATACTCAGCCGTGGTTCTGGGACATCGTCAAGCAAGTGCTGGGGGTGTTGTTCATCCTGTTGCTGGTGTTCGGCGTACTGCGCCCGGTGCTCAACAACATCACCGGCCACGGCAAGAAGCAACTGGCCCTGGCCGGCGGCGACGTCGAACTGGGTGGCATGGGCGGCCTCGATGGCGAACTGGCCAACGACCGCGTGAGCCTCGGTGGCCCGCAAAGCATTCTGTTGCCGAGCCCGAGCGAGGGTTATGACGCTCAGTTGAACGCAATCAAGAGCCTGGTGGCCGAAGACCCGGGTCGTGTGGCCCAGGTCGTGAAAGAGTGGATTAACGCAGATGAGTGATAGCCGAGCTGCAGTAGCCAAACTCTCCCGGGTCGACAAAGCCGCCGTGCTGTTGCTGTCCCTCGGAGAAACCGACGCCGCCCAAGTGCTGCGCCACATGGGGCCCAAAGAGGTTCAGCGTGTCGGCGTGGCCATGGCGCAAATGCGCAATGTGCACCGCGAGCAAGTCGAGCAGGTGATGAGCGAGTTCGTCGAGATCGTCGGCGACCAGACCAGCCTGGGCGTCGGCTCCGACAGCTACATTCGCAAGATGCTCACCTCGGCCCTGGGCGAAGACAAGGCCAACGGCCTGATCGATCGCATCCTGCTGGGTGGCAACACCAGCGGCCTCGACAGCCTCAAATGGATGGAGCCGCGGGCCGTGGCCGACGTGATCCGCTACGAACACCCGCAAATCCAGGCGATCGTGGTGGCGTATCTCGACCCCGACCAGGCCGGTGAAGTGCTCGGCCACTTCGACCATAAGGTGCGCCTGGATATCATCCTGCGCGTCTCGTCGTTGAACACCGTGCAGCCAGCGGCCCTGAAAGAACTGAACACGATTCTCGAGAAGCAGTTCTCGGGCAATTCCAACGCTTCGCGCACCACCCTGGGCGGCATCAAGCGTGCGGCCGACATCATGAACTTCCTCGACAGCTCGGTGGAAGGCCAGTTGATGGACTCGATCCGCGAGATCGACGACAGCCTGTCGGTGCAGATCGAAGACCTCATGTTCGTGTTCAACAACCTCTCCGACGTCGACGACCGTGGCATCCAGGCGTTGCTGCGGGAAGTGTCCTCCGACGTGCTGGTGCTGGCGCTCAAGGGCTCGGACGAAGGCGTCAAGGAAAAGATCTTCAAGAACATGTCCAAGCGGGCTTCCGAACTGTTGCGCGACGACCTCGAGGCCAAGGGCCCGGTGCGCGTCAGCGACGTGGAAACTGCACAGAAGGAAATCCTCACCATTGCCCGCCGTATGGCCGAAGCCGGAGAAATCGTTCTCGGTGGGAAGGGCGGCGAAGAAATGATTTAAGGCGCCGCGCATGTCGAACAAAGATGAGACGCCCAGCGATCTGATTCGCGCACGGGACGTCGGAGGGTTCGACGTCTGGTCGCTGCCCAGTTTCGACCCGCATCGCCCGGAGCCTGAGCCGGAGCCGGTAGAAGAACCCCCGGCCGAGATGGAAGAAGTGCCGCTGGAGGAAGTCCAGCCACTGACCCTGGAAGAGCTCGAAAGCATTCGCCAGGAAGCCTACAACGAAGGTTTCTCCACCGGCGAGAAGGACGGTTTTCGCAGCACCACCCTCAAGGTCCGCCAGGAAGCCGAGGCCGCGCTGAGCGTCAAGCTGGCCAGCCTGGAAACCCTGATGGGCAGCCTGTTCGAGCCCATCGCCGAGCAGGACTCGCAGATTGAAAAAGCCATGGTCGGGCTGGTGGAGCACATCACCCGCCAGGTGATTCAGCGCGAATTGGCCCTGGACTCCACGCAAATCGAAAGCGTGATGCGCGAAGCCCTCAAGCTGCTGCCCCTGGGCGTCGGCAACGTGCGGCTGTACATCAACCCGCAGGATTTCGAACAGGTCAAAGCCCTGCGCGAGCGCCATGAAGAAACCTGGCGCATCGTCGAAGACGCCGCGCTGCTGCCCGGTGGTTGCCGGGTCGAGACCGAGCACAGCCGCATCGATGCCACGGTGGAGACGCGCATCACGCAGATCATGGCCAAGCTGTTCGATCAGTTGCACGAGCAGGCGCTGCACCCGGCAGAGCCGGACTTGAGCGTCGAGCTGGACACCCCCGATGCGCCTTGATCGCACCAGCTTCGCCAAGCGCCTGGGTGGCTATGCCGAAGTCACCGAGTTGCCCGGCCAGCCGATCCTGGAGGGCCGGCTGCTGCGCATGGTCGGCCTGACCCTGGAAGCCGAAGGCCTGCGCGCCGCCATGGGCAGCCGCTGCATGGTGATCAACGACGACAGCTACCACCCGGTGCAGGTCGAAGCCGAAGTGATGGGGTTCTCCGGCAGCAAAGTATTCCTGATGCCCGTCGGCAGCGTTGCCGGCATTGCCCCCGGCGCTCGCGTGGTGCCGCTGGCCGACACCGGCCGCCTGCCGATGGGCATGAGCATGCTCGGCCGCGTGCTGGATGGCGCCGGGCGCGCCCTCGACGGCAAGGGTGGGATGAAGGCCGAAGACTGGGTGCCGATGGACGGCCCGACCATCAACCCGCTCAAACGCAACCCCATCAGCGTGCCGCTGGACGTGGGCATTCGCAGCATCAACGGTTTATTGACGGTGGGCCGCGGCCAGCGCCTGGGCCTGTTTGCCGGTACCGGCGTGGGTAAGTCGGTGTTGCTGGGGATGATGACGCGCTTTACCGAGGCCGACATCATCGTGGTCGGGCTGATCGGCGAGCGGGGCCGCGAGGTGAAGGAATTCATCGAGCACAGCCTCGGCGAAGAAGGCCTCAAGCGTTCGGTCGTGGTGGCCTCACCGGCGGATGACGCGCCGCTGATGCGCCTGCGCGCCGCGATGTACTGCACACGCATCGCCGAATATTTTCGCGACAAGGGCAAGAACGTCCTGCTGCTGATGGACTCCCTGACCCGTTTCGCCCAGGCCCAGCGGGAAATCGCCCTGGCCATCGGCGAGCCGCCGGCCACCAAGGGCTATCCGCCGTCAGTGTTCGCCAAGCTGCCCAAGCTGGTGGAGCGTGCCGGTAACGCCGAAGCCGGTGGTGGTTCGATCACTGCGTTCTACACCGTACTCTCCGAGGGCGATGACCAGCAGGACCCGATTGCCGACTCGGCGCGGGGCGTGCTCGACGGGCACATCGTGCTGTCCAGGCGCCTGGCCGAAGAAGGGCACTACCCGGCCATCGACATCGAAGCCTCCATCAGCCGGGTGATGCCGTCGGTGGTCACCCCGGAGCACATGATGCGCGCGCAGCAGTTCAAGCAACTGTGGTCGCGTTATCAACAGAGCCGCGACCTGATCAGCGTCGGCGCCTATGTGGCCGGCGGCGATCGCGAGACCGACCTGGCGATTGCCCTGCAACCGCAACTGGTGACGTACCTGCGCCAGGGCCTCAACGACAAGATCAGCATGGGTGAAAGCGAGGCACACCTGGGCACCATCTTCGCGCCGGCGCCGGGCGGATAAACCATGGCCAACACTCGCGCCGCGCGCCTTGCCCCGGTAGTGGACATGGCCGAAAAAGCTGAAAAGACCGCCGTCCAGCGCCTGGGGTACTTCCAGGGCCAGGTTCGCCTGGCGGAAAGCAAGCTGGGGGACCTGGAGCGCTTTCGCGGCGAGTATCAGCAGCAGTGGATCGAGCGTGGCAGCAAGGGCGTCTCCGGGCAGTGGCTGATGGGCTACCAGGGCTTTCTCAACCAGTTGGAAACCGCCGTCGGCCAGCAGCGCCAGAGCCTGGCCTGGCACCAGGCCAACGTCGACAAGGCCCGCGACAGCTGGCAACAGGCCTATGCCCGGGTCGAAGGCCTGCGCAAACTGGTGCAGCGCTACATCGACGAAGCCCGTGCACTGGAAGACAAGCGCGAGCAGAAATTGCTGGATGAATTGTCCCAGCGTCTTCCCCGCCAAAACCCCTATTAACCACGCCCTCGCTCCTACATGGATTTGCCCACTTCCCTATCACCTGCTACACCTTGTTGCACATTGCCAATGACAAGGAAGCAGTCGTATGTCAGTCGAATCAGAAGTGTCCCTGGACGGGACGAAGTTGACGATCACCGTCAGGGGGCGATTCGATTTCGGTAGCCACCAGGCCTTTCGTGATGCCTACGAGCGGTTCTACAAGGTGCCCGAGATCTACGTGGTGGACTTGAAGGAAACCACCTACATGGACAGCTCGGCCCTGGGCATGCTCCTGCTGTTGCGTGACCATGCCGGAGGCGACAATGCCGAAGTGCAGGTGGTCAACGCCAACTCCGATGTGCGCAAGATCCTGGCCATTTCCAACTTCGACAAACTGTTCGACCTCACTTGAGCGTCCTGGCCCCGGTCCTCGAGGCGCTGACGGTGTTGATCGCCGAAGACAGCGCCGCCGACCTGTTGTTGCTGTCGACCATCGTGCGCCGCCAGGGCCACCAGGTGCTGACCGCCAGCAACGGCCAGGAAGCGGTCGATGTGTTTACCCGTGAACGGCCGCAGTTGGTGTTGATGGACGCCCTGATGCCGGTGATGGACGGCTTCGAGGCGGCCCGTCAGATCAAGCAGCGGGCGGGGGAGGCGCTGGTGCCGATCATCTTCCTCACCTCCCTGCGCGAGAGCGAAGCCCTGGCCCAGTGCCTGGATGCCGGGGGTGACGACTTCCTGGCCAAACCCTATAACCAGGTGATCCTGGCGGCAAAGATCAATGCCATGGATCGCCTGCGTCGCTTGCAGGCCACGGTGTTGCAGCAACGCGACCTGATCGCCCGGCACCACGACTACCTGCTGCAGGAGCAGCGAGTGGCCAAGGCGGTGTTCGACAAGGTGGCCCACTCGGGCTGCATCAACGCCGCGCCGAATATTCGTTATGTGCAGTCGCCCTACGCGCTGTTCAACGGCGATTTGCTGCTGGCCGCGTACACGCCGTCGGGCGATATGCATGTGCTGCTGGGGGACTTTACCGGCCACGGTTTACCGGCGGCGGTCGGCGCCATGCCCCTGGCGGAAGTGTTCTACGGCATGACTGCCAAGGGCTACGGATTGGCGCAAACCCTGCGGGAGATGAACGCCAAGCTCAAGCGCATCCTGCCGGTGGACATGTTCTGTTGTGCCACCTTGCTGTGCCTCAGCGCCCAGCGACAGGTGGTGGAGGTGTGGAACGGCGGCATGCCCGACGGCTACGTGCATGACGTCACCACCGGCAAGCGCACGCCGCTGGTGTCGCGGCATTTGCCATTGGGCGTGCTGGCGGCCGAGGCGTTTGATGACCGCACTGAAGTCTGGCCGATGGCGCTGGGTGACCGAGTGTTTTTGCTGTCGGATGGTGTGCTGGATACCGCCGATGCCCATGAACAGTTGTTTGGCGCCGAGCGGTTGCAGCAGGTGTTTGCGGCCAATCGCGAGCCGGACCGGTTGTTCGAGGAGATCGAACAGGCCCTGGCGGGTTTTCGCGGTGAGGTGCGCGATGACATCAGCATGGTGGAGATCAGCCTGCAGGCGGATGAGCCGTTGCGTTCGTCGTCGGTGGTGTATTCCGACAGTGGGCAGTCGTCGCCGCTGGATTGGTCGGTAAGTTTTGAGTTTCGTGCCGAGACGCTCAAGTCCTACAACCCTTTGCCGTATTTGTTGCAGTTGCTGTTGGAGATTCATGGACTGCGGGAGCAGAGCGGGGCGTTGTACAGCGTGATGGCGGAGTTGTATTCCAATGCGCTTGAACATGGTGTGCTGGGGCTGGATTCGCGGCTCAAGCGGGATGCGCAGGGGTTTGCTGCGTATTACCGCGAGCGTAATGAGCGGCTGGCGCGGTTGGATAGCGGGTATGTGCGGGTGCACCTGGATGTGGTGCCGACCGGGGAGGGGGGGGGCTGACGCTGCGGATCGAGGACAGTGGGGCCGGGTTTGATGTGGATAAGGTGCTGGCCAGGCCGCTGGATGTTGACCGTCTGTCTGGTAGGGGATTGAGCCTGGTGCGCCAGTTGAGCAGCGATGTAGGCTGGTCTGACGGCGGGCGGTGTGTGTGCGTGGAGTTTTCATGGAAGGCTCTGGCATAATCCGCCGATTCTTGATCAAGGAGCGAACAAGTGGCAGAGATTCATCTGGACCCCGATGTGCTGACTGGCTTGCAGGAGGTCATGGAGGGCGAGTATCCGAAGCTGCTCGACACTTTTCTCGATGACTCGCAAAAGCGGGTAGAGGCGTTGCGCCGGGCTCGGGATGATGCCAAGGCGCTTGGGCGGATTGCGCATAGCTTCAAGGGGAGTAGCGGTAATCTTGGGGCGGTGCGGTTGGCTGAGCTTTGTCAGTTGCTCGAGGATAAGTCCGCCAAGCCTGTGGTTGCGGATTTGGCGCAGTTGGTGGATGAGATTGACCATGAATTCGCGCTGGTGCGGCCGTTGTATGAGCATGAGCGGGGGCGGTTTCAGCTCTGACGCTTTTGGTGTGTATATCCGTTTCTTCGGTAACGGCGGCTTATGGTTTCGCTCTTGCAGCGAGTCACTTTGCAAAAGCGGCACAGTAACCAAAGCGCTCTGCCCCATCAAAAACCAGAGCGAAAGCAGAGCTGCTTTTCTGTGGGAGCGGGCTTGCTCGCGAAAAACCTGAGAGCGCCGCGTTCATCCAGAATGCCAGCGTCATCGTTAACGACCTTCGCGAGCAAGCCCGCTCCCACATTTGGACCGTGCCCGCTTTTGATTTGGCTGTTGCTTTTGCTCTTCAACACTCAAGACCCTATACAAGCCCTCACCCAAATAACGGATATACACCCTTAAACCAAAACCTGGCCCAACTCTTGCTCTATCTCCTGTTACCGCACCCTCGACCCCTGTGCGGCGGAGACTCTTGACTATGGCAATCACCCCGAATTCGCTCCTTCAGGCAGCCCTTGCGGCCAAGCCTCAAGCGCCCGCTGCCAATCCACCGGCAGTGGCTGCGAACCCGCGGGACAAGGCCCCGGGCTTCGCTCAGGTGTTCGCCAACCAGGCCCCTGCGCCTGCGGCAAAACCTGTCGACACCCCCATCAAATCCACCCGCGACAAGCCTGCGGACAACAGCCCCAAGCCCGCCGCCAACAACGACAAGCCTGCCGCCGGTACCCCATCGGTTGCCGATAACGGCAAGACTTTGCCTGCCAACCCGCCGGCCAAGGCGGACACCCCGGACACCACCGCCAAGTCAGACGACGATGCCCCGGCAGACGATCCGTCCCTGGCCCAGCAACCTCCGGTCGACCCCGCCGTAGACCCGGCGCTGATAGCCGCGGTAGTCCCTGTCCCCGTCCCCGCTACGCCGGCGCCCGTCGAGACCCCGACGCCGGCCACCGCGAAGGATGACAAAAACCAGCCAGTCGTGGCGCCACCGATGGCCGCGACCGACGACGCCAAGCCCGCCTTCGACCCCGAGGCCGATCCGCTGGATGCAATGCCCGCCGTGCGCCTGGCCATGGAACAGGGCGGACACGTGTCCGCCAGCAGCCAGGCCCCGGCAAAAACCGCCCCGGCCCCGACCCAGGATCAGCCGACTGCCGCGCAAAACTTCGTCACAGGCCTGGCCAATATGGTCGACCAGCAAGCGTCCAAGGACAGCACCGACCAGGGCGGCGACAAAGCCTTTGCCGGTCTGATCGACGGCGGCCTCAAGGATTTGAAGGACGCCAGCAGCGACACCCGTGTCGATGACTTCGCCAACCGCCTCGCCGCGCTGACCCAGGCTGCCACGCCGAAAACTGCGAATGCCCTGCCGCCGGTGGCCAACGCGCCATTGGCCATGCACCAGAGTGGCTGGACCGATGAGGTGGTGAACCGGGTCATGTACCTGTCCAGCGCCAACCTCAAGTCGGCAGAGATCCAGTTGCAGCCCGCTGAACTGGGTCGCCTGGACATCAGCGTGAAGATGTCCGCCGACCAGCAGGCGCAAGTCACCTTCATGAGCGGCCATGCGGTGGTGCGTGAAGCCCTGGAAAGCCAGTCGGGCCGCCTGCGGGAGATGTTTGCCCAGCAGGGCATGGGCCAGGTCGACGTCAACGTGTCGGACCAGTCACGTGGCTGGCAGGGGCAGCAGGGCCAGGACCAGCAACAGCAGAACCAGGCTCGCGGCGTCAGCGGCAGTGGCGGGCGGGGTGATGGGGTTGATGGCGGCGGTATCGGTGAGGTGGCTGAAGTGGCCGCGCCGGTGGTGCAGTCGGTGATTGGCTCCAGTGCCGTGGACTACTACGCCTGATCCGAGGCCTGGCGATGATCAAAATGTGGGAGCGGGCTTGCTCGCGAATACGGAGTGTCAGTCACAGTTACAGGTGCTGATCCACCGCTTTCGCGAGCAAGCCCGCTCCCACATTGGTTTTGCAGTGTCGGCGAAACCGTGACCGAGCTGACAACTCTGGCATAACACTTGCTCTTGCCTTTCCCCAGAACTATGAATCCCAAAATAGTGACGGATTATTGGCATGGCGAAGAGCGACGACGCAGCAAAAGCACCCGCAGGCAAGGGCAAGCTCAAGCTTATCCTGCTGATTGTCCTGGCCTTGTTGCTGGCGATCGGCCTGTCCGTGGGGGCTACCTGGTACTTTATGCACAGTGCCCAGAGCAAACCGGCCGCCACGGCCGAGGTCAACCCCAACGTCAAGCAACCGGCAATCTTCGAGCCGATGCTGCCGGCGTTTGTCGCCAACTTCAATCAGAACGGCCGTCAACGCTACCTGCAGGTGAGCATTACCCTGCTGGCGCGTAACCAGGCAGACCTGGATGCCCTCAAGGTGCACATGCCAGTGATCCGCAACAACCTGGTGATGCTGTTTTCCGCCCAACCCTTCGACACCCTCGCCACCCCGGTGGGCCAGGAAATGCTGCGCCAGAAGGTCACTGCCAGCGTGCAGGAAGTGGCCCAGAAGGAAGTCGGCAAACCGGTGATCGAGCAGGTGCTCTTCACTAATTTCGTATTGCAGTAGGATCACGACATGGCCGTGCAGGACCTGCTGTCCCAGGATGAAATCGATGCGCTGCTCCATGGCGTCGACGATGGTCTGGTACAGACCGAAATGGCTGCCGAGCCCGGCAGCGTCAAAAGCTACGACCTGACCAGCCAGGATCGCATCGTCCGTGGACGCATGCCGACCCTGGAAATGATCAACGAGCGTTTTGCCCGTTACACCCGTATCAGCATGTTCAACATGCTGCGCCGCTCGGCGGACGTGGCGGTGGGCGGTGTGCAGGTGATGAAGTTCGGTGAATACGTGCACTCGCTGTACGTGCCCACCAGCCTCAACCTGGTGAAGATCAAGCCACTGCGCGGCACCGCGCTGTTCATCCTCGACGCCAAGCTGGTGTTCAAGCTGGTGGACAACTTCTTCGGCGGCGATGGCCGTCACGCCAAGATCGAAGGCCGTGAATTCACCCCGACCGAGTTGCGGGTGGTGCGCATGGTGCTGGAGCAGGCCTTCATCGACTTGAAGGAAGCCTGGCAGGCGATCATGGAAGTCAATTTCGAGTACATCAACTCGGAAGTGAACCCGGCCATGGCCAACATCGTCGGCCCCAGCGAAGCCATTGTGGTCTCCACCTTCCACATCGAACTCGATGGCGGCGGCGGCGACCTGCACGTGACCATGCCGTACTCGATGATCGAGCCGGTGCGCGAGATGCTCGATGCCGGTTTCCAGTCCGACCTCGACGACCAGGACGAACGCTGGGTGAAAGCCCTGCGCGAAGACCTGCTGGACGTCGACGTACCCCTGAGCGCCACCGTGGCCCGTCGCCAGCTGCGTTTGCGGGATATTTTGCACATGCAGCCGGGGGATGTGATTCCCGTCGACCTGCCGGAAGAACTGATCATGCGCGCCAACGGCGTGCCGTCGTTCAAGGTCAAGCTCGGTTCTCACAAAGGCAACCTGGCGTTGCAAGTGATCGAACCGATCAACCGTCGCTGATCCACCTTAATTTCTGCTCCGCCGAGGACATGTAATGGCTACCGAACACGAAAACACTTCCGCCGAAGACCAGGCCCTGGCTGACGAGTGGGCGGCTGCCCTGGAAGAAACCGGCGATGTCGGCCAAGACGATATCGATGCACTGCTGGCGGCCGATGCAGCCACTGCACCGGTCGGCAACCGCCTTCCCATGGAAGAGTTCGGCAGCGTGCCGAAGAACAATGACCCGGTGACCCTCGACGGTCCGAACCTGGACGTGATCCTCGACATCCCGGTGTCGATCTCCATGGAAGTCGGCAGCACCGAAATCAACATCCGCAACCTGCTGCAGCTCAACCAGGGGTCGGTGATCGAGCTGGACCGCCTGGCCGGCGAGCCGCTGGACGTGCTGGTCAACGGCACGCTGATCGCCCATGGCGAAGTGGTGGTGGTCAACGAGAAGTTCGGCATCCGCCTGACCGACGTGATCAGCCCGAGCGAACGCATCAAGAAGTTGCGTTGATATGAAGCGCTCATTGGTAGGACTGTTATCGACGCTGCCCTTGAGCGTAATGGCAGCAGAACCGGTTGCCCAGGCGGCTGCGCCGGCACTCGGCAGCGGTGTGGGCGGGCAACTCACCCAGTTGGTGCTGGGGTTGTTGCTGGTGGTGGGGCTGATCTTCGTGCTCGCCTGGGTGTTGCGCCGCGTGCAGCGCATCGGCCCGGGCAATGCCCAGGTCATCGAGCTGGTGGGTTCACGCGCCCTTGGCCCGCGGGACAGGCTGGTGCTGGTGCAGGTCGGCGACGAGCAGATCCTGCTGGGCATCACCCCCGGTCGCATCACCCCGTTGCACGTGCTCAAGTCGCCTGTGGAAGTGGCCCAGACCCAAGCGGCCACGCCGGAATTCGCCCAGCGCCTCATGGAGTTGCTGGGCAAGGATCAGAAGGATAAGAAGTAATGCGCGTTTTATTGACGCTCATGCTGTTGCTGGCAGCGCCGCTGGCGTACGCAGCAGACCCGTTGTCGATCCCGGCGATCACCCTGGGCACTAACGCGGCGGGCGCGCAGGAGTATTCGGTCAGCCTGCAGATCCTGCTGATCATGACCGCGCTGAGCTTCATCCCCGCGTTCGTGATGCTGATGACCAGCTTCACCCGCATCATCATCGTGTTCTCGATCCTGCGTCAGGCCCTCGGCCTGCAACAGACGCCGTCGAACCAGATCCTCACCGGCATGGCGCTGTTCCTGACGCTGTTCATCATGGCGCCGGTGTTCGACAAGGTGAACCAGCAAGCCCTGCAACCGTACCTGGCGGAGAAAATGACCGCCCAGGATGCGATCGACAAGGCCCAGGGGCCGATCAAGGATTTCATGCTGTCGCAGACCCGTTCCAGCGATCTTGAGTTGTTTGTGCGGTTGTCCAAGCGTACCGACATCGCCAGCCCCGACATGGCGCCGCTGACCATCCTGGTGCCGGCGTTCGTGACCTCGGAGTTGAAGACCGCGTTCCAGATCGGCTTCATGATCTTCATTCCGTTCCTGATCATCGACCTCGTCGTGGCGAGTGTGCTGATGGCCATGGGTATGATGATGCTGTCGCCGCTGATCATTTCGTTGCCGTTCAAGATCATGCTGTTTGTGTTGGTGGACGGGTGGGCGCTGATAATCGGCACCCTGGCCGGCAGTTTCGGTGGGGTGTAGGCCATGACGCCAGAAGTAGCAGTCGACCTGTTTCGCGAAGCCCTGTGGCTGACCACCATGATGGTCGCCGTACTGGTGGTGCCGAGCCTGTTGGTGGGCCTGTTGGTGGCGATGTTCCAGGCCGCGACCCAGATCAACGAACAGACCCTGAGCTTTTTGCCGCGCCTGCTGGTGATGCTGATCACCCTGATCGTTGCCGGCCCGTGGCTGGTGCAAACCTTCATGGAATACATCCTGCAGCTGTACGGCAGTATTCCGCAGTTGATCGGCTGACCCCGTGAATTCGATGCTGGCCTTGACCGACACCCAGATCAGCACCTGGGTGGCCTCGTTCATCCTGCCGTTGTTCCGGGTCACGGCCGTGCTGATGACCATGCCGGTGTTCGGCACCACCCTGGTACCACGGCGCATCCGCCTGTATTTCGCGGTGGCGATCACCGTGGTGATCGTGCCGGGCTTGCCGCCGATGCCACCGGTGAATGCCCTGGACCTCAGTGCAATGATGCTGATCGCCGAGCAAATCATCATCGGCGCCTTGCTGGGCTTCTCCCTGACGCTGTTCTTCCAGGCCTTCGTGATCGCCGGGCAGATCATCTCGATCCAGATGGGCATGGGCTTCGCGTCCATGGTCGACCCTACCAACGGCGTGTCGGTGGCGGTGATCGGGCAATTCCTGACGATGCTGGTGACCTTGCTGTTCCTGGCCATGAACGGCCACCTGGTGGTGTTCGAGGTGATGACCGAAAGTTTCACCACCTTGCCGGTGGGCAGCGGGTTGGTGGTCAATCATTTCTGGGAGCTGGTGGGGCGCTTGAGCTGGGTGCTCGGTGCATCCCTGCTGCTGGTATTGCCGGCGATCACTGCGCTGCTGGTGGTCAACATCGCCTTTGGCGTGATGACCCGGGCGGCGCCGCAGTTGAACATTTTCTCCATCGGTTTCCCGTTGACCCTGGTGCTGGGCATGGGGATTTTCTGGGTCGGCATGGCTGACATTCTCAATCAGTATCAACCGCTGGCGACCGACGCCTTGCAGTTTTTACGTGACTTGGCGCGGGCGCGGTAAGCCATGGCCGAGAGCGAGAGTGGCCAGGACAAGACAGAAGACCCCACGGAGAAACGTAAAAAGGACTCCCGGGAAAAGGGCGAGATTGCCCGCTCCAAAGAGCTCAACACCCTGGCGATCATGCTCGCCGGTTCCGGCGGCCTGCTGATCTACGGCGGTGGCCTGGCCCTGGACCTGATGGAGTTGATGCGCCTGAATTTCTCCCTGCCCCGCGACGTGCTGCTGAGCCCGGGGGCCATGGGCTTGTACCTGCTGCACTCGGGCAAGATCGCGATCCTCGCGGTGCAGCCGATCCTCATCACCTTGTTGCTGGCGGCCCTGATCGGCCCGATTTCCCTCGGCGGCTGGCTGTTTGCCGCCGGCAGCCTGGCGCCCAAATTCAGCCGGATGAACCCGGCGGCCGGGCTCAAGCGGATGTTTTCCACCAAGGCCCTGGTGGAGCTGCTCAAGGCCTTGGCCAAGTTCATCCTGATCCTGTTTGTGGCGTTGACGGTGTTGTCGTCCGACATCGACGACCTGCTGCGCATCGCCCATGAGCCGATTGAGCTGGCGATCATCCACAGTGTGCAAGTGGTGGGCTGGAGCTCGCTGTGGATGGCTTGCGGGCTGATCCTCATTGCTGCGGTGG
The DNA here is from genome assembly GCF_044742865.1 of Pseudomonas sp. NPDC087814. Taxonomy (NCBI): domain Bacteria; kingdom Pseudomonadati; phylum Pseudomonadota; class Gammaproteobacteria; order Pseudomonadales; family Pseudomonadaceae; genus Pseudomonas; species Pseudomonas sp. NPDC087814. The sequence goes on from NZ_JBIUVK010000004.1 coordinate 165,708, forward strand.
ATGCGCCGATCCAGCTGTGGGAAAGCCACAAGAAACTGCTGATGACCAAGCAGGAAGTGCGCGACGAGCACAAGGACCAGGAAGGCCGGCCCGAGGTCAAGCAGCGGATTCGCCAGCTGCAGCGCGAGATGTCCCAGCGCAAGATGATGGCCTCGGTGCCCGATGCCGATGTGGTCATCACCAACCCGACCCACTACGCCGTGGCGCTCAAGTACGACCCGGAGAAGGGTGGGGCGCCGATGTTGCTGGCCAAGGGCAGTGATTTCACGGCGTTGAAAATCCGCGAGATTGCGGTAGCCAATGACATCCTGCTGCTGGAATCGCCGGAGTTGGCGCGGTCGATCTTCTACTCCACCGACCTGGACCAGGAGATCCCGGCCGGGTTGTATCTGGCGGTGGCTCAGGTGTTGGCGTACGTGTATCAGATCCGCCAGTACCGGGCGGGCAAGGGCAAGCGGCCGGATCCGCTCAAAGACCTGCCGATTCCACCGGATTTGCGTCGGGATTCCTGATTTTGTAGCGTCCCTCCTGGCCTCTTCGCGAGCAAGCCCGCTCCCACATTTGACCGTGTATATCCTGTAGAAACGCGGTCAAATGTGGGATCGGGCTTGCTCGCGAAGGCGTCCGCCCAAACAACAGAAATCCCCCTGAGCGTTCCCGCAATTGCATCTCGCACCGTGTAAGTCGCGGGCGAGGGCGCTACCTCAATCAGCGTGGCGAGGGAGCTTGCTCCCGCTGGGGTGCGAAGCGCCCCCAATAAAGCTAGCGCGGTGATTCAGGCAAAGCGCGCAAGCCGTTCCGGGGCTGCTGCGCAGCCCAACGGGAGCAAGCTCCCTCGCCACAGGTGATGTGTGTACGGCGGTAGCCCTTCGCTGTTCGTGAGACCGATCTGCTTCCTCAAGCAAAAGTTGGAAGGCTTCTTGCAATACCGCCTCCAGGACGCTTCCCGGCGTCAAAAGTTTGCTTCAAGGAAACGAGGAATACCGGTGGATCGCTCTCAAATGCTCAGCACGGCCCGTGGCACCCTGACTGACCTCTCGCGAGGCAATCTGGGTGTGCCGTTGTTGTTGCTGGTGATGCTGGCAATGATGATGTTGCCGATGCCGCCGTTCCTGCTGGATGTGTTCTTCACCTTCAACATTGCGCTGTCGGTCGTCGTGTTGCTGGTGTGCGTATACGCCCTGCGGCCGCTGGATTTCGCGGTATTCCCGACCATCCTGCTGATCGCCACCCTGCTGCGGCTGGCGCTTAACGTGGCTTCCACCCGGGTGGTGATGCTCCACGGCCAGGACGGCCACGCCGCCGCGGGCAAGGTGATCCAGGCCTTCGGCGAGGTGGTGATCGGCGGTAACTACGTGGTCGGTATCGTGGTTTTTGCGATCTTGATGATCATCAACTTCGTGGTCGTGACCAAGGGCGCCGGGCGGATTTCCGAGGTGAGCGCGCGTTTTACCCTCGACGCGATGCCCGGCAAGCAGATGGCGATCGACGCCGACCTCAACGCCGGCCTGATCGACCAGAACCAGGCCAAGGCCCGTCGCCTTGAAGTCGCCCAGGAAGCCGAGTTCTACGGTTCCATGGACGGTGCCAGCAAATTCGTGCGCGGCGACGCCATCGCCGGCCTGTTGATTCTGTTTATCAACCTGATCGGCGGCATGGCGGTCGGCATCTTCCAGCACGGCATGACCTTCGGCGACGCCGGCAAGGTTTACGCCCTGCTGACCATCGGTGACGGTTTAGTGGCGCAATTGCCATCACTGTTGTTATCTACAGCTGCGGCGATCATGGTGACCCGTGCTTCGGGCTCCGAAGACATGGGCAAGCAGATCAGCCGGCAGATGTTTGCCTCGCCCAAGGCGCTGGCGGTGGCGGCAGGCATCATGGCGATCATGGGCATCGTGCCGGGCATGCCCCATGTCTCGTTCCTGAGCATGGCCGCCATGGCCGCCGGCGGTGCCTACCTGTTCTGGAAAAAACAAAACAACATCAAGGTGATTGCCCAGCAGGAAGTGGCGCGCCAGCAGGAACTGCTGCCATCGCCGGCCCGCGCCCTGGAAACCAAGGAGCTGGGCTGGGACGACGTGACCCCGATCGACATGATCGGCCTGGAAGTCGGCTACCGCCTGATTCCCCTGGTGGATCGCAACCAGGGTGGGCAATTGCTGGCGCGGATCAAGGGTGTGCGCAAGAAGTTGTCCCAGGACCTGGGCTTCCTGATGCCCACCGTGCACATTCGCGACAACCTCGACCTGGCCCCGAGCGCCTACCGCCTGACCCTGATGGGGGTGATTCTGGCCGAGGCCGAGATCTACCCGGACCGCGAACTGGCGATCAACCCGGGCCAGGTGTTTGGCAGCCTCAACGGGATTACCGCCAAAGATCCGGCTTTTGGCCTGGAAGCGGTATGGATCGAAATCAGCCAGCGCAGCCAGGCGCAGTCGCTGGGCTACACCGTGGTCGACGCCAGCACTGTGGTCGCCACCCACCTCAACCAGATTCTGTACAAGCACTCCCACGAGCTGATTGGCCACGAAGAAGTCCAGCAACTCTTGCAATTGCTGGCCAAGGCCTCGCCAAAACTCGCCGAAGAGCTGGTACCGGGTGTGCTGTCCACCTCGCAACTGCTCAAGGTGCTGCAAGCGCTGTTGGCCGAGCAGGTGCCGGTGCGGGACATTCGCAGCATTGCCGAAGCTATCGCCAACAATGCCGCCAAGAGTCAAGATACTGCCGCCCTGGTGGCCGCAGTGCGCGTCGGATTGTCGCGTGCAATCGTCCAAAGCATTGTAGGGCTTGACTCCGAGCTGCCTGTTATCACCTTGGAACCAAGGTTGGAACAAATATTGCTCAATAGTATTCAGAAGGCTGGGCAGGGCGCTGATGAGGGCGTGTTGCTGGAGCCAAGCATGGCAGAGAAGCTGCAGCGTTCGTTGATCGAGGCCGCGCAGCGCCAGGAAATGGAAGGCCATCCGGTGATCCTGCTGGTGGCTGGCCCCGTCCGGGCGATGTTGTCGCGGTTTGGACGCCTGGCTATACCGAATTTGCACGTATTGGCTTACCAGGAAATTCCTGACAATAAGCAAGTGACTATCGTCGCGACAGTAGGGCCCAACGGCTGAGGTAGTGGGATATGCAAGTGAAGCGTTTTTTCGCCGCCGATATGCGTCAGGCCATGAAACTGGTACGTGATGAGTTGGGCGCCGACGCTGCGATTATCGGTAACCGTCGTATTGCAGGCGGTGTGGAGCTGACGGCTGCCCTGGATTACAAACCCTCGGCCCTGGCGCCGCGCGTGCCGAACATGGAACTGGAAGACGAGCTGCGCAAGACCGCTTCGCGCATTGTCTCGGCCCAGGCTGAACTGAGCATGCGTGGCGACAGCGACGCCTCCACCAATCGCCAGCTGTTTGCCGGGCTGCCGTTGACCGCGTCCGAGCCGCTGGTAGAGCCGACTTTTGTTGAACCACCGCGTCCTGCTGCGTCAGCCCCGGCGCCGGCGGTAGACCAGCGGGTGTTCGACTCGATGCGCTTCGAACTCAACGGCCTGCGTGAACTGCTGGAAGTGCAGCTGGGTTCGCTGGCCTGGAACCAGTTGCAGGGCAGCCAGCCACAACAGGCCAACCTGTGGCGTCGCCTGCAACGCATCGGCCTGTCCGGCCCGTTGTCCCGCGACCTGCTGCAACTGACCACGCAAATTGAAGAACCTCGCCAGGCCTGGCGCATGCTCCTGGCCCACCTGGCGCGGATGATCGTCACCCCGGAAATCGAACCCCTGGAAGAAGGCGGTGTGATTGCCATGGTCGGCCCGGCCGGCATGGGCAAGACCACCACCCTGGCCAAGCTGGCCGCACGTTACGTGCTCAAGTACGGCGCCCAGAACATCGCGCTGGTGAGCATGGACAGCTACCGCATCGGCGCCCAGGAACAACTCAAGACCCTGGGCCGCATCCTCAATGTGCCGGTGACCCACGTCGACCCGGGCCAGTCCCTGGCCAACGCCCTCGACCCATTGCTGCGCAAGCGCGTGGTGCTGATCGACACCGCCGGCCTGCAAGCCAGCGACCCGGCCCTGCGCATGCAACTGGAAAGCCTGGCCGGGCGCGGGATCAAATCCAGAAACTATTTGGTGCTTGCCACTACCAGCCAGAAGCAGGTATTGACCGCCGCCTACCACAGCTACAAGCGCTGCGGGCTGGCGGGTTGCATCCTGACTAAACTGGATGAGACGGCAAGCCTGGGCGAAGTATTGAGCCTGGCAATCAGTCATGAATTACCGGTCGCCTACCTGACCGACGGGCCGCGGATCCCGGATGATCTGCATCTGCCGCGCCGTCATCAGTTGGTCAGCCGGGCTGTCAGCGTGCAAATGCAGGAAGAACCCAGTGAGGAAGCTATGGCTGACATGTTTGCTGACCTCTACCACAGCCCGAACAAGCGAGTTGGCTGAGGCATCATGGCTTTCTATTTAAAAATGACAGTGAAAAGTATCTACATCGATGGCCTGCCAGCAGTTCGCGCGGCCAACTTATGTAGCCTGCGTCTAAGCAAGACAAGGTAAAGAAATAAAATGGGCAGCATGCATCCCGTACAGGTGATCGCGGTGACCGGCGGCAAAGGTGGCGTCGGGAAAACTAACGTGTCAGTGAATTTGTCCCTGGCCCTGGCAGAGCTTGGCCGTCGCGTCATGCTGCTGGATGCTGACCTGGGGCTGGCGAACGTCGACGTTCTGCTGGGACTGACGCCCAAACATACCCTGGCCGATGTGATTGAAGGCCGCTGTGAGCTGCGCGACGTACTGTTGCAAGGCCCCGGCGGGATTCGCATCGTGCCGGCCGCTTCCGGCACCCAGAGCATGGTGCACCTGAGCCCGGCGCAACATGCCGGCCTGATTCAGGCGTTCAGCGACATTGGCGACAACCTCGACGTACTGGTGATCGACACCGCCGCCGGGATCGGCGAGTCGGTGGTCAGTTTCGTGCGCGCAGCCCAGGAAGTGTTGCTGGTGGTGTGCGACGAACCCACCTCGATCACCGACGCCTACGCCCTGATCAAACTGCTCAACCGCGACTACGGCATGAACCGCTTCCGCGTGCTGGCCAACATGGCCCAAAGCCCGCAGGAAGGGCGGAATCTGTTCGCCAAGTTGACCAAGGTCACGGATCGCTTCCTCGATGTCGCCTTACAATACGTTGGCGCAGTTCCTTACGACGAGTGTGTGCGCAAGGCCGTGCAAAAGCAGCGTGCGGTCTATGAAGCGTTCCCTCGTTCGAAGTGCGCATTGGCGTTCAAGGCTATTGCCCAGAAGGTCGATACCTGGCCGTTGCCCGCCAATCCCCGGGGGCATCTGGAGTTTTTCGTCGAGCGATTGGTGCATCAGACGAGCGCAGGACCGGTGCTATGACAGCCAGCGGCTACAACCTTTACAAGAAGTCGGCACGTGACAGTCAAGTCGAATTGATCGAGCGCTATGCGCCCCTGGTCAAGCGCATTGCCTATCACCTGCTGGCGCGCTTGCCTGCCAGCGTGCAGGTCGAGGACTTGATCCAGGCCGGGATGATCGGCCTGCTTGAAGTGTCGACCAAGTACGACGCGAGCAAGGGCGCGAGTTTCGAGACATACGCGGGTATCCGTATCCGTGGGGCCATGCTCGATGAAGTGCGTAAAGGTGATTGGGCGCCGCGATCAGTGCACCGCAATACGCGGATGGTGAGTGACGCAATTCGCTCAATTGAAGCAAAAACCGGTCGCGACGCTAAAGATCATGAAGTTGCGGCCGAACTCCAATTGAGTCTCGACGATTACTACGGGATTTTGAACGATACCTTGGGCAGCCGGCTGTTCAGTTTCGACGACCTTTTACAGGACGGCGAACATGAAGGGCTGCACGAGGACGGCGCGAGTGCCCATCTCGAACCGTCACGGGACCTGGAAGATGAACGCTTCCAGAGCGCGCTGGCGGACGCGATAGCCAATTTGCCGGAGCGTGAGCGACTGGTGTTGGCGCTGTACTACGACGAAGAGCTGAACCTCAAGGAAATCGGTGAGGTCCTGGGAGTCAGCGAATCGCGGGTCAGCCAGTTACACAGCCAGTGCGCGGCCCGCTTGCGGGGGCGTTTGGGAGAGTGGCGAGCGCGCTGACAGGCAGTGTGGGGACACTGCGAACGATACCGTCCAGGCCCTGCGCCCGGACGGGCTTGGCCCGTGGTGCGCCCCCGGTAGTCCTTTTTGTGTAACGCCTGTTGATTGATATGGCGCGCCCAGGTGCTGGGCGCGTTTAAGACTGCTTGGAGGTCGAATTGGACAAGAACATGAAAATCCTCATCGTTGATGACTTCTCAACGATGCGGCGGATCATAAAAAACCTGTTGCGTGACCTTGGGTTCACTAACACGGTCGAGGCGGATGACGGTATTACGGCGATTCCGATCCTCAACAGCGGGAGCATCGACTTTCTGGTAACGGACTGGAACATGCCGGGCATGACCGGTATCGATCTGCTGCGCCACGTGCGCGCTGATGAAAAACTGCGCAGCCTGCCTGTGCTGATGGTGACCGCTGAAGCCAAGCGTGAACAGATCATCGAAGCCGCCCAGGCCGGGGTCAACGGCTACGTGGTCAAGCCATTCACTGCACTGGCCTTGAAAGAGAAGATCGAAAAGATCTTCGAACGCATCGGTCATTGATGCTGCCACGGGGGAGCTATGGAGCATAAAGAATCATCGCAGGCCGACTTTGAGTCGACCCTGAAAAAACATGCTCATCAACTCGTCGAAAGCCTTGAAAGAGGCCAGTTCGGCGACGCGGTGCAGTTGATCCATGAGCTCAACCAGACCCGTGACCGCGGCCTGTACCAGGAAGTGGGCAAGCTCACCCGTGAGTTGCACAGTGCGATAGTCAATTTTCAGATTGACCCGCACATGCCCCAGGCCGAGGAAATCTCGCAGATCACGGATGCCACCGAACGCCTGTCCTACGTGGTCAGGCTGACTGAGGCGGCGGCCAACCGCACCATGGACCTGGTGGAAAACGCCACGCCTCTGGTCAACGGTATGGCCAGTGAAGCCAAGGCCCTGAGCACTGACTGGGGCCGGTTCATGCGTCGGGAAGTGGGCGCTGAGGAGTTTCGTGAGCTGGCGCGTCGGGTCGAGGGCTTTTTGTCCCGCAGCGAGCAGGAAAACCGCACGGTTTCCAGCAACCTCAATGACATTCTGCTGGCCCAGGATTACCAGGACCTCACCGGTCAGGTGATCAAGCGTGTGACCCAACTGGTCACCGAAGTGGAAAGCAACCTGCTCAAACTGGTGTTGATGGCGGGCCAGGTCGACCGGTTTGCCGGCATCGAACATGACCGCGCAGCGATCCTTTCTGAAAAAGATCCACAAAAACACCTCGCCAAGGGTGAAGGTCCGCAGATTCATGCCGATAAACGTGAAGACGTTGTATCCGGGCAAGACGACGTAGACGATTTGCTGTCCAGTTTAGGCTTCTAAGGAGCACACCCATGAGCTTCGGCGCCGATGAAGAAATCCTTCAGGATTTCCTTGTAGAGGCCGGCGAAATTTTAGAGCAACTGTCCGAACAACTGGTCGAGCTGGAAAGCCGACCGGATGATGCGAACCTGCTCAATGCAATTTTTCGCGGTTTTCATACTGTAAAAGGGGGCGCCGGCTTCCTCCAGCTCCACGAGCTGGTGGAGTGCTGTCACATCGCCGAGAACGTGTTCGACATCCTGCGCAAGGGTGAGCGGCACGTCGACTCGGAACTGATGGACGTGATCCTGGAAGCACTGGACGCGGTCAACGGCATGTTCAGTGAAGTGCGCGAGCGCGCACCGATCACTGCCGCCACGCCGGAACTGCTGGCCGCTCTGGCGCGCCTGGCGGAACCTGCGGCCAACGCTCCCGTGGTGGAAGCGGTGGCTGAGCCGGTTGCCGAGCCTGCGGGCGACGTGACCGACAGCGAATTTGAACAACTGCTGGACTCGCTGAACGCCGTCAAGGCCGAAGCCGAAGCGCCGGCAGCCAGTGCGCCGGCCATGGTGCCGACCACCGAAGACATTACTGACGCCGAGTTCGAGTCGTTGCTCGACCAGTTGCACGGCAAGGGCCAGTTTGCCCCGGACGCGGTGGCCGCAGCGCCAGCGCCAACGGAAGCCGCGGCGCCCGTCAGCAATGAAATCACCGACGACGAATTTGAAGCGCTGCTGGACCAGTTGCACGGCAAAGGCTCGTTTGCCGCCGAGGCTCTGCCGGAAGTCGCCGCAACGGCCGCCGCGCCTGCGGCACCCGCTGCTGCGCCGGCCGCCGATGGACTGATCTCCGATCACGAATTCGAAGCCCTGCTGGATGAACTGCACGGCAAGGGCAAGTTCACCGAAGTGGTCGGCGCTGCTGCACCGGCTGCTGCACCGGCTGCTGCCGCAGCTGTCGCAACACCGGCTCCTGCCGCCAAGGCTGCCGCGCCTGTCGCAGCGAAAGCGGCTCCGGCTCCGGCTCCAGCACCGGCCCGGGCTGCCACGGCTGCCCCGGCCCCGGACAAGCAACCGGCCAGTGAAGCCGAAACCACCGTGCGGGTTGATACCGCGCGCCTGGACGACATCATGAACATGGTCGGCGAACTGGTGCTGGTGCGTAACCGCCTGGTGCGCCTGGGCCTGAACAGTGGCGACGAGGCCATGCAAAAGGCCGTGTCGAACCTCGACGTGGTCACCGCAGACCTGCAGACCGCCGTCATGAAGACCCGGATGCAGCCGATCAAGAAAGTCTTCGGCCGTTTCCCGCGCCTGGTTCGCGACCTGGCACGCCAGCTCAAGAAAGAGATCAACCTGGAACTGGTGGGTGAAGAAACCGACCTCGACAAAAACCTTGTCGAGGCCCTGGCCGACCCGCTGGTCCACTTGGTGCGCAACGCGGTCGACCACGGTGTCGAGACGCCGGAAGAGCGCGAAGCCTCGGGCAAGAACCGCCAGGGCAAAGTGATCCTGGCGGCCGAACAGGAAGGCGACCATATCCTGCTGTCGATCACCGATGACGGCAAAGGCATGGACCCCACGGTACTGCGCAACATTGCAGTCAAGCGTGGGGTGATGGACAAGGACGCCGCCGACCGCCTCACCGACACCGAGTGCTACAACCTGATCTTCGCCCCGGGCTTCTCCACCAAGACCGAGATTTCCGACGTGTCGGGCCGTGGCGTGGGCATGGATGTGGTGAAGACCAAGATCAGCCAGCTCAACGGCTCGATCAACATCTACTCGACCAAGGGCCAGGGCTCGAAGATCGTCATCAAGGTGCCGTTGACCCTGGCGATCCTGCCGACCCGGCGGGTGATGCTGGGCAACCAGGCGTTCGCCTTCCCGCTGGTCAACGTCAACGAAATCTTCCACCTCGACCTGTCGCGCACCAACGTGGTGGACGGCCAGGAAGTGGTGATCGTGCGCGACAAGGCGTTGCCGCTGTTCTACCTCAAGCGCTGGCTGGTGGCTTCGGCCAAGCATGAAGAGCAGCGCGAAGGCCATGTGGTGATTCTTTCCGTGGGCACCCAGCGTATCGGCTTCGTGGTCGATCAACTGGTGGGCCAGGAAGAAGTGGTCATCAAGCCTTTGGGCAAAATGCTGCAGGGAACCCCGGGCATGTCGGGTGCGACCATTACCGGTGACGGTCGGATCGCGCTGATTCTGGATGTTCCGAGCATGCTCAAGCGTTACGCCGCACGGCGTATTTGATTCGGCCCGGGCAGGGCGGTTGTCCCTCGCCCGGCCTAACGGAGTGTTTATGGTAGTCAAGGTCCTGGTGGTGGACGATTCGGGTTTCTTCCGCCGCCGCGTCTCGGAAATTCTTTCATCGGATTCCAATATCCAGGTGGTCGGCACGGCCACCAACGGCAAAGAGGCGATCGATCAGGCCCTGGCGCTCAAGCCGGACGTGATCACCATGGACTACGAGATGCCGATGATGGACGGCATCACGGCGGTGCGGCACATCATGCAGCGCTGCCCGACGCCGGTGTTGATGTTCTCCTCGCTGACCCACGAAGGCGCCCGGGTCACCCTGGATGCGCTGGATGCCGGCGCGGTGGACTTCCTGCCGAAGAATTTCGAAGACATCTCGCGCAACCCCGAGAAGGTCAAGCAGATGCTCTGCGAGAAGGTGCACAGCATCTCCCGCAGTAACCGTCGCAGCCTGTTCAGTGCGCCGGCGCCCGCACCCGTTACGCCGCCACCGGCCGCCCCGAGCACCTTTGGTCGCCCGGCGCCGACACCGGTTGCGCGCCCGGCCGCCGCCCCGGTGCGTACGGCTGCGCCCGCCGCGCATTCACCTGCGCCCAAGCGCAAGGCCTACAAACTGGTGGCCATCGGTACGTCCACCGGCGGCCCGGTGGCCTTGCAGCGGGTGTTGACCCAATTGCCGGCCAACTTCCCGGCGCCGATCGTGTTGATCCAGCACATGCCGGCCGCGTTCACCAAGGCGTTCGCCGAGCGCCTGGACAAGCTGTGCCGCATCAGCGTCAAGGAAGCCGAGGATGGCGACATCCTGCGTCCGGGTCTGGCGCTGCTGGCCCCCGGTGGCAAGCAGATGATGGTCGATGGCCGTGGTGCGATCAAAATCCTGCCGGGTGACGAACGCCTGAACTACAAGCCGTGTGTGGATATCACCTTCGGGTCTGCGGCCAAATCCTACGGCGACAAAGTTTTGGCGGTGGTGTTGACCGGCATGGGCGCCGACGGCCGTGAAGGCGCGCGCCTGCTCAAGCAGGGCGGCAGCGCGATCTGGGCCCAGGATGAAGCCAGCTGCGTGATCTATGGCATGCCCATGGCCATCGTCAAGGCCGACCTGGCCGACGCCGTCTACAGCCTGGACGACATCGGCAAGCACCTGGTGGAGGCTTGCCTCTGATGGATGTATTGAGCCTGATTGGCATCATCATGGCATTTGTCGCAATTATCGGCGGCAACTACCTCGAAGGCGGCCACCTGGGCGCACTGGCCAACGGCCCGGCGGCGTTGATCGTGATCGGCGGCACCGTGGGCGCGGCGTTGTTGCAGTCGCCCATGAGTTCGTTCAAGCGCGCGATGCAGATCCTCATCTGGATCATCTTCCCGCCGCGTGTCGACTTGCCGGGCGGCATCGACCGCGTGGTCAACTGGAGCCTCACGGCGCGCAAGGAAGGCCTGCTCGGGCTGGAAGGCGTGGCCGATGCCGAGCCCGACAGCTACGCCCGCAAAGGCCTGCAACTGCTGGTGGACGGCGCCGAGCCGGAAGCGATTCGCAGCATCCTCGAAGTGGACTTCTACACCCAGGAAAGCCGCGACATCAACGCTGCCAAAGTCTTTGAAAGCATGGGCGGCTACGCGCCGACCATCGGCATCATCGGTGCGGTGATGGGCTTGATCCACGTGATGGGCAACCTGGCCGATCCGTCGCAACTGGGCAGCGGGATTGCCGTGGCGTTCGTCGCCACCATCTACGGCGTGGCCAGTGCCAACCTGGTGTTGTTGCCGGTGGCCAGCAAGCTCAAGTCGATCGCCCTGCGCCAGTCGCGTTATCGCGAGATGTTGCTCGAAGGCATCCTCTCGATTGCCGAGGGTGAAAACCCGCGCTCCATCGAATTGAAGCTCCAGGGCTTCATGGATTGATGGGAGGTATTTGTTGTGAGCCGTCGCCGCCGCGAGCCTGAAGAACACGTCAACCATGAACGCTGGCTGGTGTCCTACGCCGACTTCATTACGTTGCTGTTCGCGTTTTTTGTGGTGATGTACTCCATTTCCTCGATCAACGAAGGCAAGTACAAAGTCATTTCCCAGGCGCTGATTGGCGTGTTCAACGACGCTGACCGCGCCCTCAAGCCGATACCCATTGGCGAAGAACGCCCCAAGACCGTGACCCCGGCCAAGCCGCTGGTCAACGACAGCGATGAAACCGCCGCCGGCATTGGTGGCACCAGCGACCCGCTGAAAAGCATCGCCGATAACATCAGCGCGGCCTTTGGCGACCTGATCAGCTCCAACCAGATGACCGTGCGCGGCAATGAGTTGTGGGTCGAGATCGAGCTCAATTCCAGCCTGCTGTTCGCCAGTGCCGATGCAATGCCCAGCGACCAGGCGTTTACCATCATCGACAAGGTGGCGGCGATCCTGAAGCCGTTTGAAAACCCGGTCCACGTTGAAGGCTTTACCGATAACCTGCCGATCAGTACCGCGCAGTACCCGACCAACTGGGAGCTGTCTTCGGCCCGGGCGGCGAGTATTGTACGAATGCTCGCGATGCAGGGTGTGAACCCCGGGCGCCTGGCGTCGGTGGGTTACGGCGAGTTCCAGCCGGTGGCCAATAACGCCACGGCGGAAGGCCGTGCGCGCAACCGTCGGGTGGTGCTGGTGGTGTCGCGCAACCTGGACGTACGCCGCAGCCTGACCGGTACCGGCACTGCCAATGCAACACCGGATGCCGCCTTGAAGCGGGCTGGCACACAAACTGCACCAGCGCCCGTAAAGGCGCCGGTTCGCGGGAGTGCCGTCAATTCTCCGTCACCGGCTCTATAACCCCATGCAATTTCTCGGTCGAGCCTGTGCCTGCCGGGAGGAACAATCCGAATGAGAGTCTGGGCAGTTGCCAATCAAAAGGGTGGTGTCGGTAAAACCACCACGTCCATCGCCTTGGCCGGCTTGCTGGCCGAGGCCGGCAAGCGTGTGGTCGTGGTCGACCTGGACCCCCACGGCTCCATGACCAGCTATTTCGGCTATGACCCGGATGCCCTGGAACACAGTTGCTACGACCTGTTCCTGCACAAGGGCAGCGTGCCGGCCGACTTGCCGGGGCAACTGTTGCTGCCTACCAGCAATGAAAAGATCTCGCTGTTGCCGTCCAGCACCGCCCTGGCCACCCTTGAGCGCCAGTCGCCGGGGCAGAGCGGCCTGGGCCTGGTGATCGCCAAGACCCTGGCGCAGCTGTGGCAGGACTTCGACTACGCGATCATCGACAGCCCGCCGTTGCTCGGCGTGCTGATGGTCAACGCCCTGGCCGCCAGCCAACAGCTGGTGATCCCGGTGCAGACCGAGCACCTGGCCGTCAAAGGCCTGGAGCGCATGGTCAGCACCCTGGCGATGATCAACCGCTCGCGCAAGCAAGCGCTGCCGTTCAGCATCGTGCCGACCCTGTTTGACCGCCGTACCCAGGCGTCCCTCGGCACCTTGCGGGTATTGCGCGATGCTTATCCGGACACCATCTGGCAAGGCTACATCCCAGTGGACACGCGCCTGCGAGATGCGAGCCGGGCAGGGCTGACGCCGTCGCAGTTCGACGGCAAGAGCCGTGGGGTGCTGGCGTATCGGGCGTTGCTCAAGCACCTGTTGTCCCAGCAACTTGTGGCGCAGGTGGCGTGATGGTCATAAACAGCCCTGTAGGAGCCTGGCTTGCCAGCGATGCAGACGCCGCGGTTTTCCTGACCAAACCGGCTCTCGATTCAAGTCCGGACACTCACAGGCCGATAACCTCTGAATACAGGGTTGATGGGGCTTGCGCGTGGGCATACAGATGAACCGTCCCGTTGATTTCAAGACCCGGCCGCAACTGGCGCTGGAGTCCTACCTGGACGCCTTGCTCCAGGACGCCACCGAGGACATGCCGGAACCGATTCTGATCCTCGATGAAGTCATCGAGCCTGAACCTGCTGCCCTGGACGAGTTTCAGTTGGCGGTCCTGGAAGAACAGGCCCGTGATGCGTTGGTGGTTCCCGTAGCCGTTCCTGTACCGGTTGCTGTGCCCGTCGAGCCTGTGGTGATTGCGCCTGTAGTGGTGGAGCCGGTGGTTGAGGTTCACCTCCCGCCGAGCATTACGCCGCAGCCGGTACAGGGCGACGGTCGCCCGGTGTGGGCTGCGGAGCCGTTCGAATGTTTGCTGTTCGATGTCGCCGGGTTGACCCTGGCCGTGCCGCTGGTGTGCCTGGGTTCGATCTACTCCCTGGAAGGCCAGGAGTTGACGCCGTTGTTCGGCCAGCCGGATTGGTTCCTCGGGATCCTGCCGAGCCAGCAGGGCAACTTGAAGGTATTGGACACCGCGCGTTGGGTGATGCCCGACCGCTACCGCGATGACTTCCGCCAGGGCCTGCAATACGTTATTTCGGTCCAGGGCTACGAGTGGGGGCTGGCGGTGCATCAGGTCAGCCGCTCATTGCGCCTGGACCCGAACGAAATCAAATGGCGCAGCCACCGGGGCCAGCGGCCATGGCTGGCGGGCACTGTGATCGAACACATGTGCGCGTTGCTGGATGTCGCCGAACTGGCGGAGTTGATTGCCAGCGGCGCGGTAAAAGCCATGCCGCTGAACAAACGCACTTGATAACAAGCAGCAGCGCTAAGGCGCTGCCCAAGAACACACACCGTAACCAACGGTATTTGAAGGGGTCTGGAGTATGAACAAGTCAGTGTCCGCACAAGGTCTGGTGGATGATCCAATCCTGCAATGGGTCACCTTCAAGCTGGACAACGAGTCCTATGGCATCAACGTGATGCGTGTGCAGGAAGTGCTGCGCTACACCGAAATCGCTCCGGTTCCGGGTGCCCCAAGCTATGTGCTGGGCATCATCAACCTGCGCGGCAACGTGGTGACCGTGATCGACACCCGCCAGCGTTTTGGCCTGGTGCCGACCGAAGTCAACGACAACACCCGCATCGTGATCATCGAAGCCGACAAGCAAGTGGTCGGGATCATGGTCGACAGCGTGGCGGAAGTGGTTTACCTGCGCCAATCCGAAGTCGAGACTGCGCCGAACGTCGGCAACGAAGAATCGGCCAAGTTCATCCAGGGTGTCTGCAACAAGAACGGCGAACTGCTGATTCTGGTTGAGCTGGACAAGATGATGAGCGAAGAAGAGTGGCAGGACCTGGAGAATATCTGATTGTTTCTTGAGGTAGCGGTGATCGTCCTGGCCATCCTTTGGGCCGGGACCCTGGGCTTCCTGCTGCGTTATGTTCGCCAGCAACGGGAATTGGCCACTCGACAAGTCGAGCGCGACGCTGTGCGCGACCGGCGGATCCTGGAGCTGGCCAAGCGGGTCGACCACTTCCAGCAAAGTGCGGTGCGTGTGGGTGATGAAGTGCACGAGCTGCGTTCGGTGCTGGCGCCGTTGCCGGACAAGCTGTCGGCACTCGAGCAGCGTGACCCGTCGAGCCTCTCATTTGCCCAGGCGGCGAAGCTGGTGGGCATGGGCGCCACGGTGGATGAGCTGACGCAGTCCTGCGGGTTGACCCAGGCTGAAGCGCAGTTGATGAGCCGGTTGCACAAGGACAACTGAAGGTTACGAGCTGCAAGCGGTATTGCTTGCAGCTTATAGCCGGTGCCGGTTGCTCAGCCATTCGGCCATGGTCGAGTCCTCCAAAGCATATTCACCACGGTTGGCTTTCCAGACCAACTCCTTCTCCCGCAGCACTTCCAGTGCTTTCTGCACGTTTGGCGTGCTGGCGTTCGGCTCGACCTGGGCCTGTTCCAGCTTGCGGTTCACATCCTGGAAGGTTTTCTCCGCAAAAGGCGAGAACGCCTGCTTGCCCAGGGTTCGTTCGCCCATCACTTCAAGTACCGCCTGTTGCAGCGGCGAGAGGTCGTTGTAGGCGCTCTCGTAGTCGCTCCAGATGCCGGCCTGGTGATTGAGTGCCCCGGTCCTCAGCAACTCGCCAAGGTTGCTGGCCTCGCCAAGACCCACGCTCACTTCGGTCAGTAGTGTGTTGAGCATTTCCGGGCGCCGGCCAACGAGCTGGAAGGCATAGTCCATGTCCTCCAGGTTGAACTGGTTGGTCGCGGCCAGGCGCTGGTTCCAGAGGTCCGTCACGAACTCGACGAAATCCCGGCTCAACAGCGGGAACGGTGTGATGTGGGCGCCGAAGAACGGTTGTTTGCTCTTGAGTACCAGGTTGGCCAGTTTGTCCCGGCTGGAGCCGGTGAAGACCAGGCGCAGGCCATCGGCCGTGCTGCTGCCGTTGAGATGATCCCGTGCCGCCTTGAGGGCGAACATGGCGTTCACCCCGCCTTCGCTGTTGAGGGCGTGCTGGGCCTCGTCCACGATCAGCACGATCATTTGCCCCGAGACCTGGTGCAGCACGTCCAGGGCGTGGCTGAGCGTGGTGCCGGCGGGCAATTGCGGTTTGGTGAAATCCCAACTCAAGGTGCGCAGCAGGCTGATCTTGTCGATACCGGCCTTCTTGGCCGCTTTGCTCACTGCGCTTTCGAACTCGCCCAGGGCTTTGCCGATGGCGCCGGAGATCAGTTCGGCGGGGTCGACTTCGCGGTTCATCCACAGGTCCACGTACACCGGCAGCCAGCCCCGGGCCTTGCACTCGGGGATAAGGTC
Organism: Pseudomonas sp. NPDC087814; assembly: GCF_044742865.1. Taxonomy (NCBI): domain Bacteria; kingdom Pseudomonadati; phylum Pseudomonadota; class Gammaproteobacteria; order Pseudomonadales; family Pseudomonadaceae; genus Pseudomonas; species Pseudomonas sp. NPDC087814. The sequence goes on from NZ_JBIUVK010000004.1 coordinate 182,043, forward strand.
GTTGCGCAGGAACGTACTCTTGCCGGTACGGCGCGGAGCCGCGAGGAACATGCCGGAGCTGTAGTCGGCAAATGACTCGCCTGCCAGATCACGGGCGAGCGCTTCGGCGAGTAGCTTTCGACTGAGAATCGGGCGGGTAGGGCTCATGGGTTTATCCTGAACTATCGGGTTCGAGATAATCTATACCTCGAAAGATATAATTGCTATACACCACCCACCGCAACTGATCATTCCCACGCTCTGCGGGGGAATGCATCCCGTGACGCTCCGCGTCACCCCTGCGCAAGACTTGAACGTTGCAGCGCCAGTTGGACGCGGAGCGTCCGAGGCGGCGTTCCCACGCAGAGCGTGGGAACGATCAGCCGGCTCCCACCTTAATAATCGTCGCCTCTTTCCGTCACATCCCGCTCCACCGGCCCCGCGTCCGGGTCGTAGCCCACCGGGAACTTGCCCTTCAGCGTCCAGGCAAACGCGATGATCTCGGCGACGGTGCGGTACAACTCTTCCGGGATGCTGTCGCCCAACTCCATGCGTGCCAGTAATTTGACCAGCTCGGCATTTTCGTAAATCGGGACTTCGTTCTCCCGGGCCAGCTTGAGGATGGCTTCGGCCAGGGCATCGTCGCCCTTGGCGGTCAGGGTCGGCGCTTGTTGCCCGTCGTATTTGAGGGCGATGGCCTGGCGGGGCGGGTTGGGGTTTTTCATGCGGTTTCATCCACCCAGCGTTGTTCAAGCCCGGTTTTCGGGCCCCGTGGCGGGGTGCCGAGGTGGCAGTCGAGGTCGCCGACGTTGAGTCCCGACGACACCAGGCGCTCGCGCAGGCTGCCCAGGTGGCTTTCGATCAGGCTGGCGGTGAAGGGCCGGGTCGCCCACAACTGGCTCGACAGTTTGCCCTGGCTCAGTTGCGCCTGGACCTGCAACGGGCCGAGCGGCTCCATGTCGAGCGCCATTTCCACGCGCCAGAGCATTTGCTTGGGATCCTTGCTGTCCTTGCGTTCCGGCTGTTCCTTGTCGGGCGCCGGTTCTTCCCGCTGGAACTTGACCTGCAACGGCACGATGTCCTGCAAGGTGCGCATGGGGATTTCCAGCTGCCAGGTGGTCAAGAGCTTGCCGTCGGCGGTGGTACCGGTCTGCTCCAGGCTCGACAGCTGATGGCTTTGCAGGCGGGAGATGGCCCCGGCGGCCAGGCGCAGCAGGTTTTCCAGGTCACTTTCACCTTCCAGGCGTTGCATCAGCCGATCGGGCAGCGGAAAGCCTGCGGGCGCCTGCCTGGCGCCGACCTGGCCGAGGGTGCCCAGCGGGCTGCGTACGAAGCTGGGCAGCAATTGCGCCAGGGTGTTGGCAGCGAGGATCGCATTCAGATTGGTGCTGGCGGGCAGGGCTGGCAGCAGGTCGGCGACGAAGCGCAGCAGCGCGCCTTTCATGTCCAGCGGCGGTATCTGCGGGTTTTGCCCGGCCAGCAACTTGGCTTCGAGGAAGGTCCCGCTGTTCTGGATCAGTTGCGCCAGCACCTTGGGGTTGCTGGCCTGGGCCAGGTCGGGCAGGCCGGCGAGCAAACGCTCGGCGGCGGCGCGCAGGTCGGCCCCGGTGCTGTCGCTGCTGGTCGCCGGCAGGCTTTGCAGCGCGGTGAACACCACGTCCAGCGAGCCCTGGCGGCTTTGCTGGGTGGATAGTTGCTGGGCCACGGCCAATTGGTCCTGGCGCCCGCTCAGCGGTACAAAACTCAAGGTCTGCGCACTTTGCACCACGGCGCTGAGCAGGCTGCCGACGCGCAAGGGCTGCGGGCTTTCGACGGTCAGGGTCGCGCCGCTGAGGACGTTATTGAGCACCGACACCAGTGAGCGATACACCACCGGCTGGTTGGCGCCCTGTGGCAGCGCCTGGGTGGTCAGCACCTTGCCTTGCAGCAGGGTGCCCACCGGTAACTGGCTGGTATCGATACGCGTCAGCGCGGCGACGCTGGAACTCAGGGCCTGCTGCAGGCTGATGGACAAATTGCCCGACGGCGTCTGGCTGACTTCCACCTGGGTACCCAGCGGCAGCGGCTGGCTGCTGCTGGCCTGCACCAGGGTTTGCCGGCCGCCTTCCAGGGTCAGCTTGAGCAGCAACTGAAATGCATCGCCGCCTTGTTTCAGTGCCAGCACCTCGGCATTTACGGTTTTTCCGGGGTCGATCAGGCCGGTCTGCGGCTCCAGCAGTTTCAGCAACTCGCCCGCTGCAGGCGCGGGCGCAGGCCCGGCCGGAAGCGTCGGGGGGAGCGTGGGAAGATTGATCTCACCGGTCATCGTGCGCGCCGTCTCAGGGGAAATTGCCCTCTTTAGAGTAGGGCATCACATGTATAATGCCGCCCGTCTTCAAAGAGAGCGTTAAAAACAACACAACTGATTGATCCAGCTCTCTAAAAACGGTCGCCAAAGCAGTTAATGTGCATCTCTTTAACGGCCGTTCCACCGCCGACTTGAACCGTAAAGGCCCGCGATCTCTTGACCAGCCCTCTTCTAGAAGCCGTAGCGCTCGCCTGTGAACGTGACCTGCGGATGCTGTTCGAACACCTCGAACTGCGTCTGGCGGGCGGCGACATGGTGCAGGTCAGCGGCCCCAACGGCAGCGGCAAGACCAGCCTGTTGCGCCTGCTGGCCGGTCTGATGCAGCCGACGGCGGGCGAAGTGCGGCTCAACGGCAAACCGTTGCACGAGCAGCGCACCGAGCTGGCGCGCAACCTGATCTGGATCGGCCACGCCGCCGGAATCAAGGATGTGCTTACCGCTGAAGAAAACCTCAGTTGGCTCAGCGCCCTGCATCATCCCGCCAGCCGCGAGGCGATCTGGCAGGCGCTGGCCGCGGTTGGCCTCAAGGGTTTCGAAGACGTTCCCTGCCACACCCTGTCCGCCGGCCAGCAGCGCCGCGTGGCCCTGGCCCGTTTGTATCTCGACGGCCCGCCGCTATGGATTCTCGACGAACCCTTCACCGCCCTCGACAAACAAGGCGTTGCCCAATTGGAAGAACACCTTGCCGCGCACTGCGAGCAGGGCGGCATGGTTGTCCTGACCACTCACCACACCTTGACGCGCATGCCCGCCGGTTACCGCGACCTCGACCTGGGCCGGTGGGCGGTATGAGCGTATTTGCCCTGTTGGTCGCCCGCGAAGCGCGGTTACTCTGTCGCCGTCCGGCCGAATTGGCCAACCCGCTGGTGTTCTTCGCGATTGTGATCGCGCTGTTCCCGTTGGCGGTGGGCCCCGAGACTAAACTGTTGCAAACCTTGTCTCCGGGACTGGTCTGGGTGGCGGCGCTTTTGTCAGTCCTGCTCTCGCTGGACGGGCTGTTTCGCAGTGATTTTGAAGACGGTTCCCTCGAACAGTGGGTCCTTTCGTCGCACCCCCTGCCACTTCTGGTATTGGCCAAGGTACTGGCACACTGGGCGTTTTCCGGCCTGGCGCTGGTATTGCTCGCGCCGCTGCTGGCGATGATGCTGGGGTTGCCCACCGAATGCCTGCCGGTGTTGCTCCTTTCCTTGTTGCTTGGCACGCCGGTTCTCAGTCTACTGGGCGCCGTAGGTGCGGCACTGACCGTCGGTTTGAAACGCGGTGGCCTGTTGTTGGCCCTGCTGATCTTGCCTTTGTATATCCCGGTGTTGATCCTGGGCAGCGGCGCGTTGCAAGCCGCGCTCCAGGGCATGCCGGCGACCGGTTACCTCCTGTGGCTTGGCAGCCTGGCCGCCCTGGCGGTAACCCTGACACCCTTTGCTATAGCGGCTGGCCTGAAGATCAGCGTCGGCGAATAATGAGGTCTGGTTAAGCGATAGAACCTTAACCAGTAAAGACCCTAAGCTTCTCGCAACGACGAGAAGCAACCGTGATGGAAACAGCATGAACTGGACCTGGTTTCACAAGCTCGGCTCGCCCAAATGGTTTTACGGCATCAGTGGCAAACTGCTGCCGTGGTTGAGCATCGCCGCGGTATTGCTGATCGGCATCGGCCTGGTCTGGGGCCTGGCCTTCGCGCCGCCGGACTATCAGCAAGGCAACAGCTTTCGCATCATCTACATCCACGTGCCTGCCGCGATGCTGGCCCAGTCCTGCTACGTGATGCTGGCGGTGTGCGGCATCGTCGGCCTGGTGTGGAAGATGAAACTGGCGGATGTGGCCCTGCAATGCGCCGCGCCCATCGGTGCCTGGATGACCGCCGTGGCGCTGGTCACCGGCGCGATCTGGGGCAAGCCGACCTGGGGTTCGTGGTGGGTATGGGATGCGCGACTCACCTCGATGCTGATCCTGCTGTTCCTGTACTTCGGCCTGATTGCCCTGGGCAACGCCATCAGCAACCGTGACAGCGCCGCCAAGGCCTGCGCGGTGCTGGCGATCGTCGGCGTGATCAACATCCCGATCATCAAATACTCGGTGGAGTGGTGGAACACCCTGCACCAGGGCGCCACCTTCACCCTCACCGAAAAGCCGGCAATGCCCGTGGAAATGTGGGCGCCGCTGCTGCTGATGGTGCTGGGGTTCTACTGCTTCTTCGGCGCCGTGCTGCTGCTGCGCATGCGCCTCGAAGTGCTCAAGCGTGAAGCCCGCACCAGTTGGGTCAAGGCCGAAGTGCAAAACAGCCTGGGAGCCCGTGGATGAGCTTCAACTCTTTCAGTGATTTTCTCGCCATGGGCCATCACGCCCTGTACGTCTGGACGGCCTATGGCATTTGCCTGGCGGTGCTGGCCCTCAACGTCGCCGCGCCGATCCTGGCCCGCAAGCGTTACCTGCAACAAGAGGCGCGTCGTTTGCGCCGGGAGACCGAAAAGTGAATCCGCTGCGTAGAAAGCGTCTGTTGATCATCCTGGCCATCATGGCCGGTGTCGGCATTGCCGTGACCCTGGCCCTGAGCGCCCTGCGGGAGAACATCAACCTGTTCTACACCCCGACCCAGATCGCCAACGGCGAAGCGCCGCTGGACACCCGAATCCGTGCCGGTGGCATGGTCGAGAAAGGCTCGTTGCAACGCTCCGGCGACTCCCTGGACGTCAAGTTCATCGTCACCGACTTCAACAAGTCCGTGACCATCACCTACCGCGGCATCCTCCCGGACCTGTTCCGCGAAGGGCAGGGCATCGTTGCCCTCGGCAAGCTCAACGCCGACGGCGTGGTGGTGGCCGATGAAGTGCTGGCCAAGCACGATGAAAAATACATGCCGCCGGAAGTCACCAAGGCCCTCAAAGACAGCGGCCAATCCGCCCCGACCCCTGCCAAGGAGGGCTAAGTCATGACGTCCGCACTGTTTATTCCGGAGTTGGGCCAACTGGCGATGATCCTCGCCCTGTGCTTTGCCATCGTCCAAGCCGTGGTCCCGTTGCTGGGCGCCTGGCGCGGTGACCGCCTGTGGATGAGCCTGGCCCAGCCGGCTGCCTGGGGCCAGTTCGCCTTTCTGGTGTTCGCCTTCGGTTGCCTGACCTACGCCTTCATGACCGACGACTTTTCCGTCGCCTACGTCGCCAACAACTCCAACAGCGCCTTGCCCTGGTACTACAAGTTCAGCGCCGTGTGGGGTGCCCACGAAGGTTCGTTGCTGCTGTGGGCGTTGATTCTCGGTGGCTGGACCTTTGCTGTCTCGATCTTCTCCCGCCAACTGCCGCAAGTGATGCTGGCCCGGGTGCTGGCGGTGATGGGCATGATCAGCATCGGCTTCCTGCTGTTCCTGATCATGACCTCCAACCCGTTCACCCGCATCCTGCCGCAGATCCCGGTAGACGGCCACGACCTCAACCCGCTGCTGCAAGACATCGGCCTGATCGTGCACCCGCCGATGCTCTACATGGGCTACGTCGGTTTCTCGGTCGCTTTCGCCTTCGCCATCGCCGCCTTGCTCGGCGGGCGTCTCGATGCCGCCTGGGCGCGCTGGTCGCGTCCATGGACCATCGTCGCCTGGGCGTTCCTCGGCATCGGCATCACCCTGGGCTCGTGGTGGGCCTACTACGAACTCGGCTGGGGCGGCTGGTGGTTCTGGGACCCGGTGGAAAACGCCTCCTTCATGCCCTGGCTGGTGGGCACCGCGCTGATTCACTCGCTGGCAGTCACGGAAAAACGCGGCGTGTTCAAAAGCTGGACCGTGTTGCTGGCCATCGCCGCGTTTTCCCTGAGCCTGCTGGGTACGTTCCTGGTGCGTTCCGGCGTACTGACCTCGGTGCACGCGTTTGCCTCCGACCCGGAGCGCGGCGTGTTCATCCTGATCTTCCTGCTGTTCGTGGTCGGCGGCTCCCTGACGCTGTTCGCCCTGCGTGCGCCAGTGGTCAAGAGCCACGTGGGCTTCAACCTCTGGTCCCGGGAAACCCTGCTGCTGGGTAATAACCTGGTGCTGGTGGTGGCGGCCTCGATGATTCTGCTCGGTACCCTGTACCCGCTGGTGCTGGATGCCCTGAGCGGCGCCAAGCTGTCCGTCGGCCCGCCGTACTTCAACGCGCTGTTCATCCCCTTGATGGCGCTGCTGATGGTGGTGATGGCGGTCGGCGTACTGGTGCGCTGGAAAGACACCCCGGTGAAATGGCTGGTGGGCATGCTCACCCCGGTACTGCTGGGCAGCGCCGCATTGGCGGTGATCGCTGGGATTGCCTACGGCGACTTCAACTGGGCCGTGCTTGCCACCTTCATGCTCGCGGCCTGGGTATTGCTGGCCGGTGTACGCGACCTGATCGACAAGACCCGCCACAAAGGTTTGATCAAAGGCTTGCCGACCATGACCCGCAGTTACTGGGGCATGCAGGTCGCCCACATCGGCATCGCCGTGTGCGCCCTGGGTGTGGTGTTGTCCAGCCAGAACAGCGCCGAGCGCGACCTGCGCCTGGCCCCCGGCGAGTCCATGGACCTGGCCGGTTACCACTTCATTTTCGAAGGCGCCAAGCACTTCGAAGGGCCGAACTTCACCTCCGACAAAGGCACCGTACGCGTTGTGCGCAACGGTAAGGAAATCGCCGTGCTGCACCCGGAAAAACGCCTGTACACCGTGCAAAGCTCGATGATGACCGAAGCCGGGATCGACGCCGGTTTCACCCGCGACCTCTACGTCGCCCTGGGTGAACCGTTGGGCGATGGCGCCTGGGCCGTGCGGGTCCACGTCAAACCGTTTGTGCGCTGGATCTGGTTCGGCGGCCTGCTCACCGGCTTCGGTGGTTTGCTGGCGGCGATGGACCGGCGCTACCGGGTCAAGGTCAAGAGCCGGGTGCGTGAAGCCCTCGGTCTGCAAGGAGCGCCAGTATGAAGCGTTGGTTGATGGTGTTACCGCTGGCGGCGTTTCTGGTGGTGGCGGTGTTCCTGTATCGCGGGCTGTACCTGGACCCGGCCGAGTTGCCGTCGGCCATGATCGGCAAGCCATTCCCGGCGTTCTCGCTGCCGACGGTGCAGGGCGACAAGACCCTGACCCAGGCTGATTTGCTGGGCAAACCGGCCCTGGTCAACGTGTGGGGCACCTGGTGCATTTCCTGCCGCGTGGAGCATCCGGTGCTGAACAAGCTGGCGGAGAAGGGCGTGGTGATCTACGGCATCAACTACAAGGACGACAATGCTGCCGCCCTGAAGTGGCTGGCTGAATTCCACAACCCGTACCAGCTGGATATCCGCGACGAAGACGGCAACCTCGGGCTGAACCTTGGTGTGTACGGCGCTCCGGAAACCTTCTTCATCGACGCCAAGGGCGTGATCCGCGACAAGTACGTGGGCGTGATCGACGAAGTGGTGTGGCGCGAGCAACTGGCCGCCAAGTACCAGGCGCTGGTGGATGAGGCCAAGCCATGAAGCGTTGGTTAGCCGCCGCTGTGTTGGGCTTGAGCATGGTCGGCGTGGCCCACGCCGCCATCGACACTTACGAATTTGCCAAGGACGGAGACCGCGAGCGTTTTCGCGAACTGACCAAGGAGCTGCGCTGCCCCAAGTGCCAGAACCAGGACATCGCCGACTCCAACGCACCGATCGCCGCCGACCTGCGCAAAGAGATTTTCCGCATGCTCGGCGAGGGCAAGGACAATCAGCAGATCATCGACTTCATGGTCGACCGCTACGGTGACTTCGTGCGCTACAAGCCGGCGCTCACCGGCAAGACAGCGCTGCTGTGGTTCGGCCCCGCCGGGTTGTTGCTCACAGGCTTAGTCGTTATGGCGGTGATTGTGCGCCGCCGTCGTGTCGCCCCGGCCGATGGCTCGGACTCGCTTTCCGTCGACGAGCGTCAACGCCTCGACCAACTGCTGGACAAAAAAACTGATGATTGATTTCTGGCTCGCAGCAGGTCTGCTGCTTCTGATTGCCTTGAGTTTCCTGCTGATCCCGGTGTTACGCGGCCGCCGTGCCCAGCGTGAAGAGGATCGCACTGCATTGAACGTGGCGCTGTACCAGGAACGCGTGGCGGAACTGCAAACCCAGCAGACCGAAGGCGTGCTGGATGCGGCCCAGCTGGACAGCGGTCGCGCTGAAGCGGCCCGTGAGTTGCTGGCGGATACCGAGGGCGTGGAAAAGCCTCGGGAGTCGCGCCTCGGCAAACCGTTGCCGTTGCTCGCGGCCTTTCTGGTGCCGGTGCTGGGCGTGGCGCTGTACCTGCATTACGGTGCCAGCGACAAGGTCGAACTGACCCGTGAATTCTCCCAGCCGCCGGTGTCCATGGAAGACATGACCCGCCGCCTGGAGCGCGCCGCAGCGGCCCAGCCGGATTCGCCGGAAGGCCTGTACTTCCTCGGTCGCGCCTACATGGCCCAGGACCGTTCCGCCGATGCGGCGAAAATCTTCGAGCGCACCGTGGCCCTGGCCGGTCGCCAGCCCGAGTTGCTCGGCCAGTGGGCCCAGGCCCAGTACTTTGCCGACAACAAACAGTGGTCGCCCAAGGTCCAGGCCCTGACCGACGAAGCACTGAAACTCGACCCGAAGGAAGTCACCAGCCTCGGCCTGCTGGGGATCGCCGCCTTTGAAGGCCAGCGTTATCAGGAAGCGATCGACTACTGGAACCGCCTACTGGCGCAACTGCCACCGGACGACAATTCCCGTGCCGCGCTGCAAGGCGGGATCGATCGGGCCGCCGAGAAGCTCAAGGAGAGCGGCGGCGTGGCGCCCGTGAAGGCAGAAAAACAGATGCAAGTGCGGGTGGACCTGGCCGCCGATGTGAAGGCCAAGGCCCTGCCGACCGACAGCGTGTTCATCTTCGCCCGTGCCGTCAAAGGCCCGCCTGCGCCATTGGCGGCCAAGCGCGTGACCGTGGCCGACCTGCCGATCACCGTCGAGCTGGGCGACAGCGACGCGATGATGCCGCAGTTGAAACTGTCCAACTTTCCCGAAGTCCAACTGGTTGCGCGCATATCCCGGGCAGGTGTTCCCACAGCTGGCGAGTGGATCGGCCGCAGCCAACCCTTGGCCAGCAGCACCACTGCGCTGCAGCAGCTGACCATCGACAGTCCGGACCAATAATTCGAGGAAATGCCCATGACCGCTATCGCACGTATCACCCTGCTCAGCCTGGTACTGGGGTTGAGTGCTTGTGCGGTCCATCGGCCTCCGTCGCCTACCGGGCCGACTATTCCACCGACAGGGCCGTCGACCCAGCCGAGCACACAGCCAGGCACCCAGCCCTCGGGCCCGGTGATCAAACCGTCGAAGCCGGTGCCTAGCTCCTCGCCGACCTTCGCACCGCCACCGGGTGCGGCCAGCCACTGGGACGGGAAGATGCAGGTGTACGTGCTGGACGAACAGCCGGATACGTTCTACCGCCAGCGCACCTACTACCGCTGGAGCAACGGCTGGAGCCGGTCCATCAGCCCGAACGGGCCTTGGGAAGAGACCGATGTCCATGGCGTACCGCCGGGGTTGAGCAAGCAGTACGCACAATGAAAAAAGGCGACCTTCGGGTCGCCTTTTTCATGGCTGGTTTGGAATACAGTCCACCCAACAACAAAGCTCAAATGTGGGAGCGGGCTTGCTCGCGAATACGGCGTGTCAGCCAACAAATCGGGCACTGATATACCGTATTCGCGAGCAAGCCCGCTCCCACATTTTGAATCTCGTTTGATTTGAAATTACGCCAGCTCCTCAGTCTGCCTGGGCGCGCTTGTCCAGTGGACCACCCCGGCAATCACCCCCAGCATCACCCCAAACTCCACAATCCCCATCCAGCCCAACCGCGCCATTAACCAGCCGCTGACTGTCGCCCCCACCGCACCGCCAAAAAACGTCGCCGTCATGTACAAACTATTGATGCGGCCCTGGGCTTTCGGGTCCACCGCAAACGCCCGGGTTTGGTTGGAAACCAAGCCCGACTGCACGCCGATATCCAGCACGATCACCCCCAGCACCAGCAAGATAATCGAAGTCTCGGCACCCGCCAGCAGCAGGAACGCCAAGGTCACAATCCCGATACTCGCCCCAATCACCTTGCGCGAACCCAGCCTGTCGGAAGCCCGCCCACCGAGCGACGCCGCCAACGCACCCGCCGCACCGATAATCCCGAAGCCACCGGCCCAGGCGCTGCCCAATTGCCATGGCCCATGAGCCAACAGTGCTGCCAGATTCACCCAAAACGCATTGAAGCAAGCCCACAACAACGCCTGCACCATCATTGATTGGCGAATCGGGCTGTTGTCGCGCATCAGCGGCCACAGCGAAGTCAGCAGGCGAGGGTAGGACAGGTTGGTGCTCGGCACGCCTTGTGGCAGCAGCCTGGCGGCACCGATCCACACCGGGATCATGAAGGCCGCCTCCATCGCGTACACCGCCCGCCAGCCATAAGCCTCACCGACTACGCCGGCGATCGTGCGCCCGAGCAGGATGCCGACCATGATCCCGCTGACCACCGTGCCCACATTGCGCCCGCGTTCGTGGGGCTGCGACATCACCGCCGCGAACGGCACCAGTTGCTGCGGTACACAGCTCACAATCCCCAAGCCGAAAGACGCCCCGATCAGCGCCCAGATGCCCGGTGAAAACGCCGCCGCCAGGGCGAAACAGAACGCCAGGGCGATCTGCCCCAGCACCAGCTTGCGGCGGTCAAAACGGTCGCCCATCGGCAGCAGCAACGCCAGCCCGGTAGCAAAACCCAGCAGGGCGGAACCGGCCACCAGATCCACGGTGGTCACGTCCACGCCCATGTCCGAAGCGATCAGCGGCAGGATCGGCTGGGTGCAGTAAATATTGGTAATCACCGCGCCGGCGATCACCGCCATCATGATGATCTTGCCGCGCGGCGCGACCGCAGGCGCTGTGGAAGGTTGGGATGTCATCGGCAGGCCACTCACGGCGCTCTCCTTCAATGCAGATCTCCGGGAAGGAGATGAGTGGCCAACGTTACGCACTCGCGCTTGGCAGGATAATCCCCTAGGATTTGGAATCATCCTTCCAGAATTTGATAGGTTGCCATGAACCGTCTTGAATCCATGTCCATCTTCGTTGCCGTGGTTGATGCAGGCAGCCTGACCGCTGCGGCGCGGCGCCTCGACATGCCGCTGGCCAGCGTCAGCCGCAAGGTGGCTGAACTTGAGACGCACCTGAAAACCCGCCTGCTGCACCGCACCACGCGCCAGCTGTCGTTGACCGATGCCGGCGCCTCTTACCTCGACGCGTGCCGGCGCATTCTTGAAGACATCAGCGAGGCCGAGCGCGCGGCCACTGGCGAATATTCCCAGCCCCGGGGCGAACTGGTCGTTACCGCGCCAGTGGTCTTCGGGCGGCTGCACATCGTGCCGGTGGTGGCGGAATTCCTCGCGCAGTACCCGGAGATCGACATCAACCTGATCCTCACCGACCGCGTCGTGCACCTGATGGAAGAACACTGCGACGTCGCGGTGCGCATTGGCGAGTTGCCCGACAGCTCGCTCAAGGCCATGCAGGTGGGCACGGTGCGGCGGGTGGTGTGCGCCAGCCCGGCATACCTGGCCGCTCGCGGTGTACCGGCCGAACCCCGGGACTTGGCGGCACATGACTGCATCACCTTCGAAGTGCTGGCGTCCCAAGGGGCGTGGGGATTTGGCGCGGGTAAAACCGGGCTCTCGGTACCGGTGCATTCGCGGTTGTCGGTGAACACCGCAGAAGCGGCGATTGCGGCGGCGACGTTGGGGGTTGGGGTGATTCGAGTGCTGTCGTATCAAGTGGCGGATGCGCTGCGGGAAGAGGCACTGGCGGTGTTGCTTGAAGCGTTTGAGTCGGCGCCATTGCCCATCAGTTTGGTGCACAAAGGCCAGTCGCCGTTGCCGCTGAAACTGCGCGCGTTTCTGGATTTTGTAATGCCGCGATTGCGCGCCCGCATCGCTCAATAACACCGGGCAGTTTGAACCTGATGAAAATCAAAATGTGGGAGCGGGGGGGGGGGGGGGGGGGGGGGGGGGGGGGGGCGGGGGTGGTTTTTGTTATAGCAGAGACGCGGCGTAAGCCCCGGCCCCC